>NZ_JBFABB010000037.1:0-57640 GCF_040640035.1 Micromonospora sp. NPDC023633
CTCCGGGACGGCCAGGCTCGGCGTAGCCGACCGCGAAGCGGCTTGGCCTGGTCGTCCCGGAGCCGGTCTGGTAGCCCTCTGGGCGGCCGGCGCGAGGGGATCCCACCCCTGGGTGACCACTCACCCACCTGGCGCCGACGGTCGCCCCCGGGCATCTCCGAGAGAGGCCCCCCGCCGGAGGCGTCTTTCTACCGCCGGTCTACCGGCGGGAATTAACCCGCACCGACGCGCGAACGCTGGCCCGGTGCGTTCACCGGTGGCGCGGCAACGGGGGTGCGGCGTATGCGCCGGCCGGCTACCTTGATGTGCTCAAACGATCATGCGGGGGAATCGTGAGCGAGCCGCACAGCCAGGCCACGCCAGAGCGTGACGTCGACGCGGCGTTGACCGGGTTGCAGGACCAGATTGACGCGATCGTGCGGGTGCTGGGCGATCACCAGCGGGTGTTCGAGGCGCTGCGTGCGGCGGGGCTGCTGCCAGATGGTGGTGGCGCGGGCCAGGACCGGTGATGGCTGCGCCTCGTGACACGACGGTCGAGCGGATCGTCGCCTCGGTCGACCGGGTCGATGACCTGGCGAGTCGGGCGGAGTCCCTGGCGGCGCAGGTAGACGGCCCCGCCCCGGCGCCGCCCGTGGACCAGGCTGTCCGGCAGCGGTTGCTCGCTGCTCAGGCCGTCGCCGCCGAGGTCTACCGCCAGCAGGTCGACGACGCGCCAGGGCCATCGCGGTGGCTGACGGCACAGGGCGTGCCGACTGACGGGCGCTGGACGGTGGGATACGCCCCGGACCGGCCGGCAGCGGTCGTCAACGAACTGCGGCGGCGCGGGTTCTTTGACGCCGAGATCGTGGCCAGTGGCCTGGCCGCGACCAGCCGCGGTGGCCAGTTGGTCGACCGGTTCCCCGGGTGATGGTCGGGGTGCGCGACCACCGTGCTGCCGGGGCACCGGTCGTCGGGTGGGTCGGCTACGCCCCGCCCGGCGCGGCGACCGACGCGGCGCCGGTGCTGCACAGCCCCACCACGGCGGTCTACCGGCCGGCGGACTGCCTCATCGGCCTGGCAGAGCAGCCCGAACGGACCGGCCGGGCCGTCGTGGCCCGCAGCGCGTTGGAGGCCATCGCCCTTGCCGAACGCGCCGACGAGCTGGGTGAGGACGCGCCGCTGGTGGTGGCGCCCGCCGGGCCCACGCTGACCGGATCGCAGGTCGCCGCGCTCACCGCGCACGCCGACACGGCGGCCGGCGTCACCGTCGTCCTCGAAAACGAGCACGACCGGCAGGCCGAACGGGCCTACCAACTGCTCGCCCCTGCCGTGGCCCGCCACCCGAGCAGGCCAGGGCCGCTCGGGTACGCCTACCCCGGCGCCAGCGCCGTCGTGGAGTCCCACCCCCTGGTGGAGGCTGCGGTCACCAGCCGGGTCGCCCGGGCCGCCCGAGGGTTCGTCACTCCGAAGGGGCGGGCGGTGGCCGCCGACTCCATCCGCGCCATGCTCGACGGGCAGGCCGCCGACCTCGTCGACCGGTGGGCCTCGTACGCCGCTGAACGGCTGGGTGTGCCGGTCATGCCCACGCCACCGGCGCCTGCGACCACGACCCCGGACACCGCCGTCGACGCGCCGGCACCGGTGATGCTCAGCGGCGCCGCCGCCACGACTGGTCCTCCGGTGGAGAGCGTCGACGAACTCCTGCCTGTGCCAGCGGCGGACCCCGCACCAGATCCCCCCGTTGCCCAGCACGAGGCGGCCGTCGACGCCGAGCAGCCCGTCCAGCAGGCACCTGAGCAGCTACATCTTGACTTTCCGGCCGTGGGCGTCGAGGCCCCCAGCCGGGAGGCTGTGCACGACACGGAACCGACTCCCACTCGGATCGACGCTGAGAGCGATCCGGACCCGCAGGACGAGCCCGACGCCGGCAGCTCACCGCCGGATGACGACGCCCTGGTCCTGCCCGACCCGTCACCGGATGAGCCGGAAGAGGTCCCGGAGCCGCTGGCCGGTGCGATCCCGGTGGAGGGCGTCGACGGCTACCACTACACGCGTGGAGACGACGTCGTCACGACGGTCTACGGGCCCGACAACACGGTGGTGGCGATCGGGAAGTCGACCGGCGGCGGCATCACGGCCGGCGAGGTTGATGGCGTTCGCATCACTGGTGCTGCCATCTACGGCACCCGTAGCTTCGCCGAACTCGCGGCCCGCCAGCACCAAGCCGCCAACCTGCCACAGGATCAGCGTGACCGGGTGTCGATCGAGATCGTGTGTGACCCGACCGCGAAGTCGGGTCACGTCATCGTGGTGCATGGCACCGTCAGGGACGATCCTCTCGATGACCGCGCCACCAAGGACGCCGCCCGGTTCCTGTGGTCTGGCAAGAGAAAGGCGCGTGTCAGCGGCAGGAAGTGGACCGCACGCACCATGGACGACAGCCTCGCCCGACTGCTGAGCGAGTTCGCCCGGCAAGGCAGAGCTGTCTTGGTCCGCCCCCCTGGCGCAGGCCAGCCCGAGAGCGAAGCGTCCAGTCCTGGCCCAGCCACCATCGAGCGGCAGCCGCAGGACC
The DNA here is from genome assembly GCF_040640035.1 of Micromonospora sp. NPDC023633. Classification (NCBI taxonomy): domain Bacteria; kingdom Bacillati; phylum Actinomycetota; class Actinomycetes; order Micromonosporales; family Micromonosporaceae; genus Micromonospora; species Micromonospora sp. NPDC023633. Next base: position 2,552 of record NZ_JBFABB010000037.1, read on the forward strand.
GTCCGGCGCTCGACCCGCACTCGTTGAGTGACGAAGACCTGGCTGCGGCCATCCGTGAAGCGGAGGCTCGGGTCGGGTACGGCATCCGGCGCGACGACGCGGCGGCGGCCCGGGCCGATGCCTTGCAGAAGGTGCGGCAGGACCGGGTCCTCCGGCGCGTAGAGAACGCACCAGAGGCCGCCGGCATGACTGACGACGAGCTAGCCGCGGAGCAGCGGTGGCACATCGAGTCGTTCGTCCGTAACGCGTTCACGGCTGGAGACGGCGCGCGGACCGTACGTGCCCGACGCGACGCCGTTCAGGGTGAGCAGCAGCGCCGAGAGGCGACCGTGCTGTTGGCGGGTCCGACTGCCCAGAGCCTGGACGACGAAGCCCTCAGCACGGTGTACGGACAGACACGCGGCCTGTGGGTCCGCATGCAGTCCAGCCACGAGCTACACGACGTGCTCGAACAGCGCGTTGAGGATCTGCGTACGGAACTGGCACTGCGCCGGATCCGGCACTACGAGCAGCGGCCGGACGTCGCTGGCATGACCCTTGAGGACCTGGCTGCGGAGAGCGCGGAACTCTCCGGCTTCCGGGAGCCGGAGGCTCTGTTCCAGCGCAGCGACGTCAACCAGGCCCGCAAGGCACGGCTGGCGGTCGTCGACACGGAGATGGACCGCCGGGAAGCAGAGCGGTATCCCGATGAACTCGCCCGCGTCCAGCTTCAGGGCAGCCGCAGCGGACGGGCGGTGAGGATCGACGGCATGCCGCACGCGTACGGCCAGGTCGATCCGGTGCCTGGGAACGAATCCCGCTTCCAGGCCAAGGTCAACTACACCACTCGGCTTGGCGAGTTTCCGTCTCGGGCCGCGGCCGTCGCTGCTTTGGTCCGCCACTACGACACGGACCCCGCCACCTACCCTCAGCGGACCTGGGGTGTCCCGCGTGATGTCGCGCTGCCGGTCGCCGTCCGGGGTGAACTGCTGCAATGGCTGGAGCCCCGCGCAGACAGCAACCCGCAATGGCGGCGCCTCATGGAGATCATGTGGCTGGTGCCGACCCGGCAGGCGGACCGGAACCCGCTGACCGGTGAGACAATGCAGACGTACCACTACTCGGTCGAACAGGGTCTGCTCAGCGAGCTGGCACGGGTCGGGGAACGGGTGACCGCGGACCTGCGGACGCGGTCGGCCAACACCGAGCTTCCCCGCAAGGACCGGGAGGCCGCCAAACGTCGTATCCCTGCGATGGGCGCCGCCCTGCACAACGTCATCGGGCTACGTGACCGGCTGTCCGCCGATGGGATCGCCACGGATCTGCGGGCGGTGGATCAGAGCCAGGTGGCGGCCCAACTCGCGGCGCTGGCCGGGAGCGTCGACAACGGCATCGAGGAAGGCGGAGATGACAGTCAGCCAGTACAGCGAGATGGCACGGGAGCACTGGAGCAGGTTTCGGCCCCGGGAGCTGGCGGGGTTGCAGGACCCGGAGGCGTTCTTCGCCCGGATGGGCAGCCAGATCCAGCAGGCGGTGATCGACGCGCAGGAGGCGTTGGAGGAAGCGCTGGAGCCGGAGACGGACTACCAGGCGCGGGTGGGTCAGCTGAACCAGATCCGGGCTACCGCGCAGCAGCAGGTGATGGCGCAGTTGCTGCCGCCGCCGGAGGACGACCAGGACCCGTCGATGCCGCCGAGCGCGGTCCGCAGCGAGCTGGACGAGATCAGCCGGGACCTGAACAGGATGTAGGGCCGTTCCGGCCGGATCCGGATGACGTCCCTCGTGGTCCGCTGGCCCGCGCTGTGGCGAACCTGGAGGCCATCAAGGTCCTGAACCGGTTGGAGCGGACACGCACGAGTGCCACCCGCGACGACAAGCGGGCCTTGGCCCGTTGGTCGGGGTGGGGATCGGTGCCCGTGGTGTTCCTCGAACAGCCGGACGAGAAGAACCCTGTCTATGGTCAGGGCGGACAGCGCGAGGGCCGGTACGCCCAGGACCTGAAACGGTGGGAGGACTACTCACCCGTCCGCAACGAGCTGCGGGAACTGCTGGACCCGTTCGCGTGGGCCGCCGCTAGCCGCGCGGTCCTGTCGGCCCACTACACCCCGCAGGCCCTCGCCCAGGCCATGTGGGATGGCCTGCGCGCCTTCGGCTTCGACGGCGGTGAGGTCCTGGAGGCCGGCTGCGGGTCGGGCACCTTCTTCGGCACGGCCCCGGCCGGCACGGTGCGGTTGACCGGCGTCGAGCTGGACCCGGTCACGGCCCGGATCGCCCAGTTCATCTACCCCGACGCGAACGTGCTCGTCGAGTCCTTCGCCGACACCGACGCCCCGGCCGGGGCCTTCGACGTGGCGATCGGGAACGTGCCGTTCGCGCAGGTGCCCTTCACCGAACGCCGGTACGGCGCGACGGGCCACAGCCTGCACAACGGGTTCCTCATCAAGGAACTGGCCCTGGTCCGGCCGGGTGGCCTGGTCATGGCCGTCACCTCCCGCTGGACGCTCGACGCCGAGGACACCGCCGCGCGCCGCCAGATGGCCCGCTACGGCGACCTGGTCGCCGCCTACCGGCTGCCTGCCGGAGTCTTCACCGACACGGGCACCAGCGTCGTCGTCGACGTCCTGGTCCTGCGACGCCGCGCCGAGGGGCAGGATCCTGCCGACCTGGCGTGGCTCGACGCGCCCAGCCGTGAGCTCAACGGCAGCACCCACACCATCAACGCCTACTTCATCGCCCACCCGGAGCACGTCCTGGGCGAGCTGACCGCCGCGTCCGGCCCGTACGGGCCTGCGGTGACCGTCAAGGGCAACCCCGCGCGAGCCGTCGACGACCTGCGGACCGCGTTGCGGCAGGCAGCCGAGCAGGCCACGGCCGACGGGCGCGGCTACCAGCCCCACCCTGACGGCCCCGACCGCCAGCCGCTGAACCTGCAGACGGCCCGGGACAAGCACGCCAACGACTACACCGGTCGCCTCTACCTCGACGAAGACGGCCGGATCTGGCAACACATCAACGGCAACGACCCCGTCGAAGCGGTCCCCAGCCGAGGTACGCGAGCGCGCCAGAGCCGAGAGCCGGGAGGTCCGCGAGGACGAACGCACCCTGACAGCGTGGGGCTGGTTCCGGGAGGACCCCGACGCCGCCACGGTGCTCGCGTTGGAGTCCTGGGACCGCAAACACGACGTGCCGGTCCTGTCCGAAGTCCTCACCCGGCGGCCGGGCGCCCGTAGCGGCCGGCTGGAACACACCGACGACCCGAAGACGGCCCTGACCGCCATCATGGGCGCCACCGGCCAGGTCGACCTGGCCCGGATCGCCGAACTGCTCGGCACCACCCCCGACGAAGCTCGCCGTCGTCTGGGCACCGAGGTCTTCGACAATCCCGTCACCGGCCGCCTGGAGCACGCCGGCATCTACCTGTCCGGCGCGGTCCGCCTCAAGCTGGATGAGGCCCGCACCGCCGCCGCCAGCGATCCCGCCTACGCGGTGAACGTGGCCGCGCTGGAAACGGTGCAGCCCCGCGAGAAGCGCATCGGCCAGTTCACCCCCCAGCTCGGCGCGCACTGGATTCCCGCCCCGCTCGTGCAGGGCTTCCTACGTCAGTACCTGGGCGATCCCACGCTGCGGGTCGACCACAACGAGCGGTACGGCTGGTCGCTGTACGCGGGCAAGGTGCCCGACGCCATCAACGCGCTCAAGGGCACCGAACGCCGCTCGGCCGTGCACATCGCCCGCGCGATCCTCGGCCGCGGTTCCCTGGTCGTGGAGAACGCCGTGGCCGTGGGCGACAAGGTCGTCCACGAGGTGGACGAAGACGCCAGCCGCGCGGCCCGGCAGAAAGCCGACGCGATGCGCTCGGCGTTCGAGGAGTACCTCACCGCCGACAGCGCCCGGGTCAAGGCCCTCACCGACGCCTACAACCGCGTGATGAACGGGCACGTCGTACGCAACTACGACGGCCTGGCCCCCACCCTCGCCGGCTTCACCGACCAACGCACGCCGCACGCCCATCAGCTGGCCGGTGCTGCCCGGATGCAGTTCGAGCGGGGCGTGATCCTCGCCCACGAGGTCGGTCTCGGCAAGACCACCACCATGATCATGGGCACCCAGGCGCTCAAGGCGTCCGGGCAGATCCACAAGCCCTTCGCGGTGGTGCAGCGCCACCTCGCCAGGCAGTGGCTCGACGAAGCCCAGTTCCTGTACCCCAACGCCGACATCCGCCTGATCACCAGCGACCTGCTCTCGGGAGACGAGCGGCGTCGCACGCTGGAATGGCTGCGCTCCAACACCCCAGACCTCACGATCTTCACCGAGGGCGCGTTCACGTCGGTGAAGATGAGCCCCGAGTTCCAGGAGTGGTACGAGTTCCAGGAGGTCGACAACCTGCGCGAGCAGATCCTGCGCGAACGCGGCGTCCCCGAGAACGGTCTCGCCGTGATGAAGCTCGAACAGCGGCTGGCCACCCTGGAAGCCCGGCTTCAGCGCAACGCCGCCCCGATGCGTACCCCCGGCGAGCTGTACTGGCAGGACCTCGGCTTCGACTACGCCGCCATCGACGAACTCCACCGGTTCAAGGGGGTGGGGTTCCGGTCGAAGGAAGCCGGCGGCGACACCGCGAAGATCCGCGCGGTTGACCTGCACCAGAAGCTCACCTGGATGCACCAACGCGCGGACCAGGAAGGCGGCCGCCCGACCGTCACCGGCGGCACCGGCACCCCCCTCACCAACTCGATCGCCGAGCAGTACACGATGCTCGCGCTCATCTCGCCCTGGGTGCTGCGGGCGTACGGGGTCGCCGGTCCGGACCTGTGGGCAGACACCTTCGGCCAGAAGGTTCAACGCGTCGAGATGGCACCGGACGGGTCCGGGCTGAAGGTCGTCGAGCGGTTCTCACGCTTCATCAGCAAGAGCGCGATGAAGACCATGTGGGGGCTGACCACCGACACCAAGACCGCCGACGACGTCGGCATCAAACGCCCCACCGTGTCAGCCGGCGGCCCCCAGCTCCGCCTCATCGACCCCAACGCCGACCAGCAGGCCCGGCTGAAGAAGCTCGTCGCCCGGGGCGCGGCCATCCACGCCGGCGCGGTGTCCCGCGACGAGGACAACATGCTGGCCGTGGCCAACGCGGGCCGCGCCATCGCCTGCGACGCGCGCCTCCTGGACCCGGCCGCCCCGCCCGGCGGGAAACTCGCCGCGGTCGCCGACTGGTTCTCCGACCTGTACCACGCCAACAAGGACCGCGTCTACGCGGTCTCCACCAGCGACCCCACCCCCCACCCGATCCCCGGCGCACTACTGATCGGCTTCCTGAACCAGGGCACCCCCGGCGGCAGCAACAAGGGCAACTTCAACGCGTACGGCGAGCTGCGTGACCTGTGCGTGGCGCGTGATGTCCCCGCCGACAAGATCGCCTTCGTTCAGGACCACAACCACAACCCCGAGCAGTTGGCCGAACTGTTCCGCAAGTGCCGGGAAGGTGAAGTCGCCATCATCCTGGCCAGCACCGACACCATGGGCACCGGCGCCAACATCCAGAACCGGGCGCTGGCCCTGGCGCACATCGACCTCGACTGGACACCGGCGGGCATCGAGCAGCGCAACGGCCGGATCGTCCGCTACGGCAACCAGAACACCGAAGTGGAGATCGGCATCTTCGCCCTGCGGGGCAGCATGGACTCCTGGCAAGCCGGACTGCTCGCCTCCAAGGCTGAGGGGCTGCGCGACATCCAACGCCCCGAAGTCGGCGACGACACCGGCGACAGCGTCCAGGAGATCGGCGACACCGACTGGGACTACGCCACCATGCAGGCCGAGATCGGCGGCAACCCGTACATGGGGCAACTCATGAAGGCACGCCTGCACCTCGCCGGCCTGGAAGCCGACCGCCGCAACCAGGCCGCCGACCGGCTCCGGCAAACCGAGCTGCTCGCCCAGAAACGAGCCGAAGCCACCGCCACCCGCACCGCGATCGAGCGGCGCGAGAAGGTCATGCCGCTGATCACGCCCGTACGTGGTGACGACTTCACCATCAAGCTCGGAGACACCACGTACGTCAGCGCAAGGACGCCAGCCCCGTCCTGCGCCGCGCGGTCACCGCCACCCTCATGCAGCACCAGACACCCGGCACCGGCGCCTGGCGAACGCTCGGCCGCTTCGGCGGACTACCGATCGCTGCCCGACCGGAAATGACCGACGGGCAGCTCCAGGTCCAGGTCGGCTTCCCCGACCTACGCCACAGCGAAGCCACCTACACCGTCGATGACCTCACCGGCGACAAGATCGGCGGCACGATGCTGCTGCGACTCGCCACCGCGCTGGAGAAAGCCCCAGACCACCAATCGCTCGACCGGCAGCGGCTACCCGAACTGGAAACCGAGATCACCCTGCTCACGCAACAGCAGGAAGCCGCGGACTTCACCGACCGCATCGACCACGCCCGCCAACGCGCCAATCTCCTCGACGACGTGGTCGCCACCATCGCCGAACGCGACACCATCCCCGAGCTCAACGACGGTGACCTCGACCCCGAGAAGTACCCCACCGCCGAAGTACGGCAGCAGATGATCGCCCGGCGCGTCACCGAACGCCAACCTCTGCAAGCCAAGGTCGACCAGGCGATACAGAACCTGAACGACTTCGACCGTGACCATCCCGCGCCAGACAGCGCGCCACCGGACTCCAGCACGGTGGACCCGAGCAGCGACGTCACCGAAGCCACCCCACAGCCACCTGTCCCGGCCGGTCGCGCCGCTGAGGACACACGACCAGACTGGATGACTCCCGCCCGCCACGCGCAGCTCGTCAAAGTCATCACCGACTACGCGCCCCGGTACACCGCCGCCAACACCAACGGAGTCCTCAACTCGCCCGCCCGCTACGTGGCAGAGGTCCATGCCCCCGGAGGCGCGACCCGCGAAGAGTGGAACTGGATCGCCGACTACATCCGCCAGCACCCACAGGTCCGCGAGGGTAAGCCCCTCACCGACGACGAACTCGCCGCCCGCGACCGCGCCGCCTCCACCGCACTGTCCCAACACGCGATGCAGGCCCTCCAAGCCGGCGACCCCACCACCACGTTCGCCATCATCGACCAAGCCGAACCGCTCTACGGCCACCTCGAACCCTGGGACCAATACCGCACCGCCATCCAGGAGCACATCGCGCGCCAACAGCCCACTGCCCCCGCCGACCCGCAACCCACGCCTGCACCCCGATCGGCTGCCGCCGACAACGCGGCCATCGCCGCCCAGGCGTTCCGCCCCGTCAGCCCGAGCCCGGCGTCACCGCCATCAGCAGCAGCCACCGCTGCACCAGCTACCGTTCGCGGCGCCCACCCCACCCGACCGGAACACGACAACGCCCGCTAGCGCACTCCAGCCCAGAGCAGGTGCTGCCGCGCCGCTTCCGGTCCTCGCGCCGTGACCGGCGCTGCGGTCCGGGTCGGCTTGCCACCGGCCTGCGCCCCGGCCATGTCCGTACCGGTCGATCACACGGCTGCGGCCCTTCACCGAGAGGTGAGGGGCCACGTCGTGGTCACCGCGCCACGGGCCTACCGGCTGGGCGAGTCAAGGCCGGCCTCCGCAGCTTTCACCGCAGGTGCCTGCCCGGCTGCGTCGCTGCCGGTCTTCGTCCCCGCCACAGGCCCAGTCGTAGTTTTCAGCCCGGAATCAACGACAACGCTGATCAACCGGTTGGCGGCACGAGCGACGCCGCCGCCCTGCGGTACCGGCTCTGACCAGCGTTGTCGTTGATTTTCGCTGATTACTACTGAGAGGCCAGGGCGCGGCGGGGGTCAGGCAAGACCTGACCCCTTCGCTACCGCAGCTACAGCTACAGGGATGTGACCTCGACTGCTCGGGCGGGGTAACCGTCCTGGCCTGGAATCTCGTAGTGGCATCGCACCCGCTGACCCGGTGTCAGGCTCCGATATTCGGTCGGTCCAGCGGCGATCGTGCTGTAGTGGGCCCAGGCGGTCAGGTCGACGTGATCTAGAGCGATAGTTCCCCATCCCTCTTCGCGGTGCCAGGTTTTGACCACGCCGGTGTCCTGCAGGCCCTGGTCGCTCATGCGCTCCACGGTACCGATTCGGCGAGGGCCGGGCACGGGGCTTGCCGTGCCCGGCCTACCGGGTTGCAGACCGTTGGGTCAAACCCAGGTGATGCGCCAGTTCCATTGGGCGGTGAGTGTGCCATTGCCGCCGCCGTTGACGTTGTGCCGGAAGGCGAATGTGATGATGGTGCTGTAGATGCAGGTGTTGTTCAGGCTGCCTCGGCTTCCATGGAACACGTAGATCGACCAGCAGCAGCGGGTCCGGGTGGGGCCAGCGGTCCGTCTCGCACGCCACCCGCCGCCAGCGGATCCTCGACGTGTCCGACCTGCACGCCCTGCCCCGCGGCCGAATGGTCGTCTACGCCTCCGGCGCCCCGCCCGCGCTCGCCCGCACCGCCCCCTGGCAGAACGGCCCCTACGCGGCGGCGATCCGCGCCTCGATCGCCCGCTGGGACCCCCACGGCCGCACCGACTGGACCCTCACCCCCGACGCCCCACCGGAGCCGACTTCATGACCCTGCCCCAGCCCGGACCGGCCAGCGACCCGATCGCCGACCTCGGCGCCCTCCTCGGCCAGCTCGCCGGCGACCAGGGCGAAGCTGCCGCAGCGTCACCGCCCGCCGCCCCTCCCGGGACCGAGCCGGTCTACCGCAACGTCGAGGAGTTCGTGGCGACCTACCTTGCCCATGTCGTCGAGCGGCGCCTCGCCGCCGGGCCGACCTCCGGCTTGAACTGGTGTCCGCGCTGGTGGGCGCACCCGGAGGCGATCTCCCGCCTGTACGCGCTGTGGCGCGCATGGGAAACGCTGCGTGTCAGCGACTCCCAGACCGGCATGAGCATCTGGTGGCGTGACCACCTAGACCCGCACCTCGCCGCCCTAGCTGCCGAGTACGGGCCATTCAACAGGTGCACCCCCGACAAACACACTGAGCCGCGACCACTACCCGTCGAACCGGTGCCGCCGGAGGTACTCGCCCAGCTTCCAGACGCCAACAGCCTCTGATTCCCCGGCATCAGCCAGGCGGCCGGCGCGCCTGCTGGCGTCGGTTCCTCTGCGTTGACTACGGTGGCGCACGGACATACCTTCCTACCCGCGTCGCCGAAGGCCTTGCTCGGTTCCAGGACGGAACTCGTCGGGAGGATGCGGCACCCGATCACCCCCTACAGCTGGTAGCAGAGTTGAGGATCGGTACAAATCATGAGCATACGAGCTCAACGTTTGATCCAAAGCTGTCCACCCGCAGCCTTCGGGGATTGGCGGAGTCGGCCGTGCACGCCCGCACGGCAGCCGCCGATGTCTTCACCCTCATCGACGAGCTGGTCGCCTCTCGGGTATCGACGGACACCGACTTCGACCGTCGTGCCTTCGACAGTGCGGTGCAGGCCCGTGCCGTCCGAATAGGGATCAGCTAGATCATCCCCGTTTACATTTGGCCGGCCGCTTGTTGCCGGCACCCTCTACTCGATGCGCAGCGCCTACCAGCCGCAGCATCGGGCACCCGCTCCACCCCTTTTGACCACTATTCATGGATTGGCGGTGATATATTCCCTCGGGTCGGTATTGGCATTATCGGACGGCCGCCCGGACGATGGCAGACAATGGGATGGCAGCGCTCCTGGACTAGCCCTCATCGGGCCGTGATCAGCCTCGCGTCCGATTCCCCCACTTGATTGGAGTATCGCGATGATGAGCGGATGGAAGCGAGTTGCAGGACCAGCGGCCGGTCTCCTGTTCGTAGTCATGGCGACCCCGTCTTGGGCTGGAACCGCGTATGAGGGCTCAGACTACGGATACGTTGACGACAACAACACCAACCTGACCGCGTGCGACGCAGAGTCCGACAGCACGCCGGTATATTCTGCCGCGACTTCGGCGTCAAGTGCGTCGCATCGGGTCGATGATACAGATGGCAACAACGGTGTTTGCTACTGGACGGATGTCGCAGCGGGTGTCGTGGTCCACCGAACCTGCGAGGACATCAACAACTGGCCGGACAAGTGCAGCGACAATAGCTGGCATTAGGCTCAGGAGCGTTACGATTGGACGAGGGGGTGCTTGGGATCGCTGAGCAATCTGACTGGGCAAAGCGGGCCGAGCCGGACCCGGCACAGGCGCCACCGCTACGTGTTCAGGACCTCTTCCTCGACGTCCCGGGCCGCCGACTTCTTGCTGGCGTCGATTTCGACGTCGAATGTGGCGAATTCGTAGCGGTGATCGGACCCTCAGGATCCGGTAAAACGTCGCTCTTGAACTGCATCTCCGGAATCTCGGTACCAACCCAAGGATCCGTCCTCATTGACGGCACAGAGATAGGCGCCTTGGGCACTGAGCAGAGAGCGGCCCTTCGCCTCTCAAGGATTGGCATCGCGTTCCAGTTCGGCGAGCTATTGCCTGAGCTATCGGTGCTCGAGAACGTCGCTCTTCCGCTGAGGCTCCAAAAGGTCAATGCTGTCGAGGCGGAACAACTCGCACGTCAAAGGCTTGACCAGCTTGGGCTCGCAGAGCTCGCGGCGGCGCACCCCGACACCTTGTCCGGGGGCCAGACGCAGCGCGTCGGACTTGCCCGGGCGCTTGTACATAATCCGATCCTCCTCCTAGCCGATGAGCCAACAGGAATGGTGGACGAGGCGAATACCGTCGCCATTACGAAGTTGCTGAGCAATGCAGCCCGGGAGCAGGGTGTCGCCGTACTAGTTGCAACCCACGACCCCATCGTGGCCCGGGTAGCCGATCGCACATTACTACTATCGAAGAGGCGGCTTACATCAGTCGATCCCTCGCAGGGGTGATGTACATGTACCTGCTGCGGATTGCCGCCGGACTAGCACTTGATCGCAACCGTGAAAACCGCTGGCGCCAGATCTCCGTCTTCTTCTCGGCATTCGCGTTTATGTTGGCCCTCCTGGCAGGGACGAGCATCCTGGTGCTGGTGCTCAAGGAGGATGCGCGCGACGCGTCCCGGTGGGCGCATCTATCGTCGGTAAACGCTCCCACCGATCTCCTAATGGCTCCTAGGCCTGACTCCTGGAACGACCATCGCATTATGGTTTGGTGGATGGAGCCCGCCAACCCTGGAGTGGCCCCGGTTCTTCCGCCGGGGATTGAAGCGATGCCGCCTTCCGGGTGGTTCGTCGTGTCTCCGGAACTAGAACAGTTGATTACAGCCAATCCTGAGTTGTCTCGGCGTTACGCTCGTCGAACCATGCTCGGATCGTCTGGCGTCCGAAGTGGCGGTGAACTGTTGGCCTACGCTCGTATGCCATCATCTCGGTCAATTGATCCTGACCAGTCGGCATGCCGAGTAAAAGACGCCAGGCTGGTTGGTCATGGTCCTGTCCTACGGGTTATGAAATTCGGGGCTCGGCCAGCCTTTGGGTTTCAGGTTGGCGAGCCACCAGATCGACCGACACGGTACGTAGTCCTTGGACTGCTGGCCGTCGTTATCGCTCCGGCCATTGTTATATTCGTGGTCGGAGTTGGGGCGCGAAGCGCCACAAGAGCCTATCGGTTCGATGTGCTGCACCGGATTGGAGCACCCAGGCGAACTCTCGTCCTGATCGCGCTCCTGGAGACGATGGTGCTCTCTGCCCCAGGCGTTGCGTTGGCCGCAACGTTGTGGACGGTCATTAGCCCCAGAGTTGGCGTCATTCCGGGCATCGATTACCAAGTGGTTCCGGGTGATCTCAGCTTGGGGTGGTTGCTCGCGATGATAGTCCCGGGGGCTATCCTTGTAGGCGCTCCTTTGTCGCTCGGGGTCTCCGCGTTGCCTAGGGCGACGAATCAGAGGCCTCGCCCGGGGGCGGGCCGCAATTTCCCCGGATGGGTCCGGCTCGTGCCAATCTGCGTTAGTGTTGCAGCCTTCAGTGCGGGACGGTTCATCACGAGTTATTACACAGCGGACCTCTATCTCCTAGGAATAGTGTTCGCTGTCGTGGGGGTTCCATTCCTCCTGCCAAACGCCGTGAAGGCTATCGGTGCATTGCTCGGGCGAAGTGCTTCGATGATTCGCTTAATTGCCGGACGGGCGATGACGTGGAATCCAGCCAGGATAGCGCGACCGTTTGCCGCAGGATCGACGTTAGTCGTACTGTGGCTGCTTGGCGTCGGTTACATCGCAGTTAACCGAGGTGCCGAAGATCCTCCCGTCCGGGATGACGAACCTGTTGTTGTGGTCGAATGGCTTGGCGCCTCTTCGGAAGACGTTAGTCGCCTGGCGGGAGGATTGCCGAATAGTTTCATAGCTCCGTTTGTTGAAGGCGAGCCGCACACGGGGCCCCATTCCGAAGCTCACGGGCACGGAGGTCTCATTACGATAGCGGCCACTTGCCCACAGATTGCGCCGTTCTTCACGAGCTCCGAATGCGACCCTCAGTCAGAACTCTTGTTGCCATCGTCGTTGTCAACGAGTGTCGCGCACCGTTTGGCGACGGCTGCGCATGGGCCCGTAACTGACGTTCGCCTATCACCGCCAGGCAGTCTCGGCAACACCGGAAAGGTCCTCGTCTTCAGTCACGACGGGCTGCGCTCTTTCGAGCCGCGTGTTCGCACTGCCGCAATGTCACTTTTGCCCGCACCTCGAGTTCATAGCCTGCTCGCAACGACCAGTCACGAATCACCGCTTGTCCCGTGGGTCATCTTTGGATTGGTTACGGCCGGCATTGGCCTCGCCATGGCCTGCGTGTTTTCCCTCATTGACGGTCAGATGATGAGGGCCAGGCACCACCGGCAGCTTCTAAATCTTGGCATGACCCCTCGACAAGCGATGGGCTTGGAAGCATGGTTGTTTCTGGGGCCATACGGAGCGACGGCTGGCATAGCCTTCGCTGCCGGGGCAGGAATGTGCATACTGCTGGTGACGCCGACGGCACCGCTACCGTGGACCGATCTGAGGGACGTTTTGGTCGTCCTTACAGTTGTCGGGGTTCTGGGCGTTGTGGCATCGGCCTTTGCGGCAGGGCGCGAGGCTCTTCGAGTACGTGAGTAAGTGACACCTCTGAATTCCGGTTTCTGCGGCTCTTGAAGGGATGTATAGGCTGGAATAATGCCCGTCGAGGTAGCGCTGGGCGTGGAATCGTTGTTTCTCCTGCTCGAGGTGCCCCGGCCTCGGCGTAGGGGCAGTCCCCAGCGGGCTCCGGTGATTGTCCATCCGGTTCTTGATCAGGTGCCGGCAGGCTCCCCTCGATTGGCTCGCGATCGCCGCCCTGACCGCCGTTGGCCTCGCCGTAGTTTCCAGCGAAAAAACAACTCCAGCGCTGGCCAAGGCTGCCCTGCTCGGACGTATGGAGCCGGGCGCGCCGTTCTGACGTCCTGGGCGTTCAGCCACCGGCGGTGACGTGCTCGCACACCCGGCGGGGCCGGTAGCCGCCCGGGACGTCGGCGCCGATGGTGTCCCAGAACGCCGGCGAGCCGTCGATGTGCCCGCCGAGCGTGTGCCAGGCGTAGCCGGGGTTTTCCCTGCGCAGCGCCGCGAGACCGGCGGCGGCCAGGCCGCGGCGGCGGTAGGCCGGCAGGGTGTGCGGCTGTTCGACCCAGCCGATTCGGCACCGATGACATATCTGGTAGTCGACCTCGAACACGAACTCGTCCCGTACGGAAGCGTCATCGGGGTCGTGGGCGCGTAGGTTCGCCGCGCGCATCCGCCAGCCGATCCGCTCGTTCGAGACGGTGTCCTGCCACGGCGTGGCCAGCCGGGGCACGACCGGCCAGCCGGACCGGCGCGGCCACCGGCCTCCGGTCAACCGCAGGAGCTTCCGCCGCGATCGTCGCACCCGACGACCGGCAGCTCGCGCCATGGCTCACGCCCGGACACCCGGACGAGCATCGCTGTGCTGGCCACCAGGTCCCGGATCTCGGCATCACGCGAGCCGGTGTCGGTCATCGGCGGCTCAGTCCTCGCCGGCGTCGGCCTGCGCCTGCCCGGCCTGCTCGACCAGCGCGTTGGTCAGGTCCCGCAGCCCTGCCACGACGTTCCAGTCCGGCCGGACCGCCGGGTCCAGGCCGCGGGCCTTGGCGGGAACGAGCGATCGCCACGCCCAAGACCTGGAAATCCTGGTCAAGCTGCGTGCCCAAGCCGCATTCGTGCAGGTCCCGTCCTCGTCCTGCACCACGTCGAGACCAACCGCTGCGCAGAATGAAAAGGCCTCAGTGTTCGGGGCGTTTTTCCCAGGCGAGTGGCAGGTCGTCGGGGGTGAGGGTGGGTGCGGCCCATCTAGTGAGGTGTTGGAGGCCTTCCTCTGATCGAGAGCCGCGTGGTGCGGTGTAGATGTGGAGGGCTTGGCCGGGGGAGTCGGGGATGTCGAGTGCTTCGTAGTCGAGGTCGAGGCGGCCGACGACCGGGTGGTTGAAGCGTTTGCGTCCGTGTGTGCACTCGAAGACGTGATGCGCGGCCCAGACGCGTCGGAACTCGTCGCTCTTGACCGAAAGTTCGCCGACGATGGCGGAGATTTCGGGATCGGTGGGGTCCTCGGCTGCGTGGACGCGCAGCATCGCGGCGGTGTCGGGTGCGACGGTGTCCCAGTCGACGTAGCGCTCCCGGGCCTCGGGGTCGAGGAAGGTCCACAGGGCGAGGTTGCGTTCGCGGACAGGGCGTTGGTCGGCGTCGAACATGAGTGCTCGGGCGAGGTCGTTCATGGCCAGGATCGCGGTTCCGCGGCCGAGGATGAAGGCGGGGGCGTTGTCGAGGACTTCGAGGAGGCGCCGGGCGCCGGGGCGCGCACGTTGGGGTCGGCGAGGTCCCGGGCCGGCCGCGGTGGTTCGTGACGAGTCGGCCTGCGTGTTGACGAGTGTGAAGAGGTAGTCGCGTTCGGTGGCGCTCAGCTGCAGAGCGTCGGCCAGGGCACGGATGACGGCTGAGCCGACCTGTCGTGTGCGGCCCTGTTCGAGCCGCGCGTAGTAGTCGACGCTCATGCCGGCGAGCTGTGCGACCTCTTCCCGGCGCAATCCGGTCACGCGTCGTGCCGCTGTACCGCGTCCTGGTGTGAGGCCCACGTCGGATGGCCGCAGCCGTCCCCGCGCCGCGCGGAGGAAGTCTCGCAGCTCTGCGTTGATCCCTGCCATGACGCCAGTATCTCCCTGCTGACCAGCGGCGACTTCTGCGAAGGTGGTACTGCCGGACCCAGGCTGAACGGTGCGTCCTTCGGCGGGCACAAGGCCGGTCTGCCGGTGTTGCCTTGGGCGAGAACGATCAGCGACTTGCAAGGACAGGGACTGAGCATGAGGGTTTTTCAGATCGGTGCCGCGGGTGGTGTCGGGCGACGGCTCTTGGCGCTTCTCGCCCGGCGCGGCGACGAGGCCACCGGCATGCACCGCCGCCCCGACCAGGCCGAGCGTATCGCTGCGGCGGGTGCCACTCCGGTGGCCGGTGATCTCATCGCCGACAGCGTCGAAGGGCTGGCGGCCAAGATGCAGGGCCATGACGCTGTCGTCTTCTCCGCCGGCGCGCACGGGACCGGAACCGAGCAGACCACGCTCACCGACGGCGTCGGTCTGGAGAAGGCTGCGGATGCGGCCGCGCTTGCCGGGGTGCGCCGGTTCGTCCTGGTTTCGGCGTTTCCCGAGTCCGAGCGGGCCACCGGCCTAGGCGAGGGGTTCGAGCACTACATGCGGGTAAAGAAGACCGCCGACGTCTATCTGACCCGCACCGATCTCGAGTGGATCATCGTCCGGCCCGGTTTGCTGCGTGACGGGACCGGCAATGGTCTGGTCACCGCCGGTCTTGCCGTTGAGTACGGGGACGTCGACCGCGACAACGTCGCGGCCTTCATTGACGCCGCGCTCCGAGAGCCGGCCCTGAACCGCGTCATCGTCGAGCTCACGAACGGCATCACGCCTGTCGCGCAGGCCGCAGCACAGGTCGCTGCCTCTACAGGTCCCCGCTGACCGTACCGACCAGCCGGAAATCCTCCGAAAGCCGCGGTGCGCAACGTACCGGCATGATCAACCAGAAAGGCGCGACACATGAGCCAGATCGACACCTACAGCCATGACGTCTCCGGAGAGAAGGAGTTCGGGTTCGCCCAGAGCATCAAGGTCGGCGACACGATCTACGTCTCCGGTCAACTCTCCCACGACGCCGAGGGCACCTTCCTGTACCCCGATGATCTCGGCGCCCAGCTGCAGCAGGTCTGGTCCAACCTTGACGCGGTCCTGCGGTACCACGGCGTGACCCGTAACCAGGTGGCGCTCGACACGGTGTTCGTCGTCGACCTGCACGAGAACGCCGCCGCGATCGCCGCGTCTCACCTGGCCTACTTCGGTGACCACCGGCCTACGTCCACGACCGTCGGTGCCGCCGCGTTGTTCTTCCCCGGCCAGCTCGTCGAGATCAACGTCATCGTCGACACCCGGCTGCCGGCGTGACGCCACACCTGATCGCCGGTCCGTTCGGTCACCGAGTGGCGTGACCGGGCGGATCGGCGCTCCCGACGGACCCGAGCACTTCGGCGCCGTGCGCGGTGCGCGCACCCACCCGAGACATCCCGGATCCGTGCTTCGAGCTCCGTGATCCAAGAAAGGAACCTCATGAGCTATCTAGGCGGTAAGACCGCGATCGTCACCGGCGCTTCCGCCGGAATCGGAGCCGCAACCGCCAAGGCTCTGGCCCGGCAGGGGGTGAACGTCGTCCTCGCCGCTCGCGACCGTAGCGACCTTGACGCGCTGGTCGCCCAGATAAGTGAGGAAGGCGGACAGGCTGTTAGCCGGGTCGTCGACGTCACCGACCTTGACCAGATGCGGGCACTGGCCGCATTCACCACGCAGACCTACGGATCGGTGGACATCCTGATCAACAACGCCGGTCTGATGCTCTTCTCCTACTGGTCCGACCTCGCGGTCGAGGACTGGGAGAAGATGATCGACACCAACATCAAGGGCTACCTGTACGGCGTGGCAGCGGTCCTGCCCACCATGCTCGAACAAGGGCACGGGCAGATCCTCAACATGGACTCGGTCGCCGGGCACCAGGTCGACGCTGCGGCCGGGGTGTACAGCTCGACGAAGTTCTTCGTCAGGGCGATGACCGAGTCCATGCGCAAGGACCTTGGCGTCCATCACGGCATCCGCGTCAACACCATCAGCCCCGGCGTCATCAACACCGGCTGGGCCGACAAGGTCACCGACCCGCAGGGGCGCAAGGCTGCGCAGGAACTGAACAAGATCGCCATCGACCCGGCCGACGTCGCCGCCGCCGTGGTCTACGCACTCGACCAGCCGGAGAACGTCACGGTCAACGACCTGATCATCTCCCCGACCCGCCAGAACTGGTGACGACCGCGATGACACAGCAGCCGAACAGCGCGCCGGGCATCCGCGTGATCGCCGAGGCCCACGCCCGAGACGGCGCCTTAGAGCAGTTGCTCGCGCAGGCCAAGCTCCTGATCGCGCCGACCCGAGCCGAGCCAGGCAACATCTCCTACGAGATCCTGCACGACCTCGACGATCCGAACCACCTGGTGTTCGTCGAGCACTGGCAGAGCCAAGCGCACTTCGATGCGCACCTCGCCTCCGAGCACCTCGCCGCCTACAGCCAGGTCACCTCGCCGCTGCTCGCAGGCAAGGTCCGGATCGTCACCGCCCGAACGCTCACGCCGTAAGACACCCACCCAAACGCGCCGACGCGGTGGCCCTTCCGGCTGCCCTGCCGAGCCGTCGGTCATCCCCGGAGTCCGCAGCGACTCCAGACGATTCAGAAAGAGACCAGGCAGAGAGCATGACCTCCCCGTTCGACCCTATCCAGCTGCGTGAACTGCAGATCCCCAACCGCGTGTGGATGTCACCCATGTGCACCTACAGTGCAGCGCCGGATGGAAACCTTGTCGGCGCGCCGACCGACTTCCATCTCTCCCACTACGCTTCCCGGGCGGCCGGCGGCGTGGGCATGGTCATGGTCGAGGCCACCGGCGTACGTCCCGAAGGCCGCATCTCGCCGTGGGACCTCGGCTTGTGGACCACCGAACAGCAGCACGCCTTTGAGCGCATCGCCACCGCCATCAGCGCTGCCGGCGCCGTACCGGCGATCCAGCTGGCGCACGCCGGGCGCAAAGCATCGGTCAACAAGCCCTGGCTCGGCGACAACCCCGTCGGCCCCGACCAGCACGGCTGGCAGCCTGTCGGCCCCAGCCAGGTCGCGTACCCGGGCCTGCCGGTGCCGCACGAACTGACCGTCGCCGAGATCGCCGACATCGTCGACGCGTTCGCCGCCGCCGCAGCACGGTCACTCGCCGCCGGCTTCAAGGTCGCCGAGATCCACGCGGCACACGGCTACCTGCTCCACTCCTTCCTCTCTCCGTTGTCCAACCACCGCACCGACGCCCACGGAGGCGATCTGACCGGCCGCTCCCGCATCGTCCTCGAAATCATCGACGCAGTGCGCGCCGTCTGGCCCGCCCACCTGCCGCTGCTCCTGCGGATCTCCACCACCGACTGGATCACCGAGAACCCCGCCGACGGCCGCACCGCCTGGACGGTCGAGGACAGCATCGAACTCGCACGCCTCGCCAGCAAGCACGGCGTCGACCTGATCGACGCTTCCAGCGGAGGCCTCGTCCCCACCAGCATCCCCACTGACCGGGACTACCAGACCCGGAACGCACACCAGGTACGAACGCAGGCAGGCGTCATGGTCGCCGCGGTCGGACGCATCAGCGATCCCGCCCGGGCAGCGCAACTGATCGACGAGGGTCACGCCGACGCCGTCTTCCTGGGTCGCCCGCTGCTGCGCGACGCCTCATGGGCCAACAACGCCGCCGCAGCCCTCGGAGCCGCACCCCGCTACCTCGAGCAGTACCACTACGCCATCTGACAACACACGACACGAGCCGGCCAACAACCGAGGTGGCCACCGCGAACGCGGTGGCCACCTCAGCTCTGTTGCATCGAGTGCGTGGTCGCTTGTCTACCGTGACCAGGGCGAATCGGCGTTGCGGAGCAGAGGCGCGGTCAACACGAGTAGACGCAGGCGCAGCGGGCTTCGCCGCCGGCGTCGTGGTCGCCGGCTGCCCTGGTAACCGGCCCAACGTCCCCGCGATGGCACCCGGCGAAAGCAACGTTAAACGCGAACCTAAGGCCACGCTCCAGATGCGCAGGTGATCGACGCAACTCGGGCTTGCATCCGCTTCTCGGCAGATCCGCGCACTGCCGCGCAGCAGCACCAGCAATCTTGGCCCTCACGCACCGTTACTTGGCTCTTGGCGAGATCGGCCCGTGGGTGGGGCCAGTTATGGCCGTCCCGGTGGAGCCCATCTCGTCCGTCATAGCCACAGGGGCAACGGCAGCCAGCACTTGGCCCCGCATGTACATCAGTCCGGCGGGAGTTGGGTAAGCCCGTCTTGCAGGGCGGACTGGTCGTCGCGTTGGGCCGGAATGAGGCCAGGCAGCGCGCTGTACAGGGTGCTGCGCGAAACGCCGAGGAGCTTGGCGATCGAGGTCATCGTGCGGTTCGGCTCGGCGAGCAACTGCAGGGCGTACGCGGCCTTCTCCGGGGTCATGGCCGGCGGCCGGCCGAGGCGTTGCCCGCGGGCGCGAGCGGCGGCCAGGCCCTCGTTGGTGTTGGCCACGATGATGGTTCGTAGGAACTCGGCCAGCGCGGCGAAGACGTGGAAGACGAACATCCCGCCTGCGGTGGTGGTGTCGAGCTTCTCGTGCAGGGACTGGAAGCCGACGCCGTGGCGCTTGAGCCGGCCGACGATGCCGATCAGGTCTTCCAGCGAGCGGCCGAGCCGGTCGAGCGAGACGACGGTGAGCACGTCGCCGGGTCGGATGTACTCGAACACCTTGGCCAGCTCGGGCCGGTCGGTGTTCTTTCCGGAGGCCTTGTCGAAGAAGCACTTGGCGCAGCCGGCGGCAGTTAGTGCGGTTTGCTGGCGGGCGAGGTTCTGCTCGCGGGTGGAGACTCGGCCGTAGCCGACGAGCACGCCTGCGAGCGGAGTCGGAGCGAGCAGGTCGTCCTCGGTGGGCGTGGGGGTGATGGTCATGCCGTCCAGAGTGCCCAACAAACCCGTCGTCACGTTGTTGGACACGCCGACTTCTCGGACGGGTTTTTTGGACACGATTCTCCCGCCCTGACGATACATCTTGATCTTGTCCGGAAAACGATCGGTTCTCGGACAGCGCCACGCCGGGAACGCACCCCATTCACATTCGCCGCCGCGAACCCGTCACCACCGGCGACGCCCGATCGATGCACCAGACAAGGGGGTCGCGCGTCGACGGCCATGTGCCACCTCTGCCGCACCGCACCGTCGACGACGCGCAGCACGGCCGGCACCCAGGGGGTGGGTGCCGGCCACACGCTGTCTCGGGACCGGCGCCCGCGCCGCCTCGCTCCCCACGCGGCCAGCAGCTCGCCCGCCGTCAGCCCTCCTGCGGCCCGAAGTTCTCGTCCACGAACAGCTCCGACGGAAGATCGGACAGGGCGCGGACCCGCACCGTACGCCCGTCGAAGGCGCGGAGCCGCATCTTCAACTCGAACACGTGCGTCATCTGCTGGAGGATCGCGAGCGGGTCAACATCGTGCACGAGGAACTCGGTCACTTCGATCTCGGCGCGATCGTCGGCCTTGACCTTCTCCCACACATCACGGGGCGCGGCCACCAGCCGCAGGTCGTACCCGTGCTCACCGCCGCCGATGCTGAACCCCACCACCTGCCACTGCTCACTGTCGAGGCCAACCGTCCGCGCCAGCCCTTCCCACGGAACCGTCAAGCGCTCGTCCAGTTGGGCCGTGCCCTTCCAGTCGGGGAAGGGCACCTCCGCCTCGCCCCAGACCTCTCCGTCCACGCCTTCTCCCCTTTTCGATGTGTCGTCTCACCCGATGCCAGCGTATGGGGGACCGCCGAGAACGACGTTGCCGGCTACATCGAGGGCTACCGAGGCCGCCCCGGGGGAGAGGGCTACTCCGCTTCGCGGCGCCGCTTCGGCGGCTTCTTGGTCGCTTCCGCTGCGGTGCGGAGTTTCGCGCCGCACTCACGCAGCCACGGCACCAGCGCGTCGGTGTCGTAGGTACTGAACCGCGTTGGGTTGCGCCGCACGGAGTCGGCCAGGTTGCTCATGTACTGAGCCAGGAAGACCAGGGTGTCGTTCGTGAAGATGAGCGGCTCTTCGAGATTGTTGTGGTTGTCGACCAAGCTCTCGAACTCGCTGGCCTTCGCGATTGACGACGCGATCGCGGCCATGTGGTAGCCGGCCCCGATGAGAGTCCCGCTCGTGATCGGCTCGGACACGGTGGTGGCGCGGCGCAAGTCGTCGGCGTCGGCGGCCATCGTGCGATCGAGGTCGTCGTAGGCCCCGTAGGTCTCTGACATGCCGGCACTGTAGCGGCCCCAGAAGAGGTGGGCCGCACGTGATTCCGCGCCGGTTCGGCGCGCATGCGGGCCATGCGGGCAGACTGTTCGGGGGGTGGCCCCGAAGGGCACCCCCCCGAACACTTAGGTCAGCCGCTACTCCTTGGGGAGGGGCCTGCGGCGGAACCGGAGCGTGGCCGCGATGCCGAGCGCTGAGCCGACCACCAGGCCGGCCATCCCCACGACGAGCACACCATTCCCGGAGTCCAAAGCGGACACGCTAGAAACCGGGGCTAGGGTCGGCGGGGGGCCGGTCGTTTCCACAGGTGGCGCCACCGTCCGCGTCGGGGCGGGCGAGGGCGCCACCGAGGTGGGAACGGGCGATGGGCCTGGCGGGGAAGGACTGATCGAGGGCGACGGAGCATTGCACAGCGCCGGCTCGTTGACCACGCGGACGTACTTGTACCCTGCGATCTCCAGCACCCACCGGTCGGTCGGCTTCACCCAGTCCTCGGTGATGTAGGTGTTGCCCGGGAGGGCGGTGCCGGTCAGCTCCTCACCGCGCTGCTTCACCAGCTTGTACTGGCGTGCCCCGTCGGTCGCGTTCTTGATCCGCAGGCTGACCTGGTACGGACTCGGCCGGCAGTCCACGATCAGACTGAAACTGGCCTGCGTGGTGCCGCATGCCGTGAGCGCATCACGGGAGACGGAGCCGGAGGCGACAACGGAACCTCCGACCGTCACCTGCACATCGAAGCCCCCGATCGTCTCCCGGACTACGCTGCCACCTGCCGGGACCGTGAACACCGGGGGATACGGCGACGCCGTGTCGTTGGTGATGGCGGCGACGATGTCGGCGGTCGTGTGATTGGTGACCGTCCAGTACACCCAGTCCCGGCCGATGGCGGGCTCGTAGCAGGGGGACGACACGGTCACGTCCGGGGTGTCGGCCTGGGCCGGGGCCGCGGCGACGCCGACGAGCCCCAACACGAGGGCCGCGCCGGCGAGGACTCTGAGCAGGAATTGCCTCACGTCTACTCCTCGGAGACTGAGGGGATGACCCGGACCTCCCGGGTCCGTACGCTGCGCCGTCGGCGAGAGCGTCGCCGCGGCGTTCCTTCCGCCGTAGCTCAGAGCGGAGGGAGCATCACAGGATGCGACCGAAGCGTATGTGGAGAGTCGGACAACGTCGCGGATAGCCGCGAGCGACTCTCGGATCACCCTCCGAAGGGCCGCGCATAATTCCGACGTGGTGGGCATGGGGGCTCGATCGGCGCGGACAGTATCGTCGTTGCGCTGCCATGGCGCCGGTGACACCGACGCACAGCAGTGGCCTCCAGCCGAGGGAGAAAGCCACATACCTGTCATGGGGAGATGAGCATGACCGCTTTTACCTGGGTAAGCGTTGCGCAGCCGCTGCACGTCGCCCGTACCGGCATGGCGCGCGCCGAACTCAGCCGTAAAGCCGATAAGACCGCGGATGCATGGTACGAGACGCTGGAATCCGCGGAGAGTGGACTGGACACGTTCTGCAAACCCGAACGCGTCTACGCACTGGGGCTGAACGACATCGCCGGTCATGACACCAGCCCGGCATACCTGACCGCCTCCGGGATCTACCACGACACCCTCCAGGCAGACAGTGAGGTCTACGTGACAGGCGATGACCCGGCCACGGCTGAAGCCGACGCCCGGAAATGGGTTTCAGGTTGGGTGGAGCGTGCGAAGAAGCGCCTGAAGGAACTCGACGCCGACTGAATTTGGGAAAGCGATCGTTTGATGGACAGGTGGGTGGTGTTACCGCAAGTTGAGTGTCGGCCCCTTGCATAGGGGGTGCTGGCCGCCCGGGACCCGGATGGCGTACCGGTGTCCCCGGACGTGCGGGGACAAGGGCGTGGGGGTGGTCGATGAATATCTGCGTGCCCGGAAGACCCCGCGCGTGCGGGGAACGAGCGCGAGCCGCGCATGGTGCACGTCGACGAGCTGGGAGCACCCCCGCGCGTGCAGGGACGAGGCGGACCCCGACTACGCGCTGGAGCTGACGTTCGGAGCACCCCCGCGTGTGCAGGGACGAGCACGTCATCCCCGTCGACCGGGCCCCCGAACGCGGAGCACCCCCGCGCGTGCGGGGACGAGGCCCGGCCCTGATCGATGCGCCGCAGGTCCACCGGAGCACCCCCGCGCGTGCGGGGACGAGGCGTCGTCCATCGTGCTCACGACCCCGCACCACGGAGCACCCCCGCGCGTGCGGGGACGAGTCATGGCGCTCAAGGGAGAGGTCGCCGACCGGGGAGCACCCCCGCGCGTGCGGGGACGAGGTCTACGCCGTGATGGCCGTGCACCGAAGCCCGGGAGCACCCCCGCGCGTGCGGGGACGAGGCCCACACCAGCTGGGCAAGGTCGTTACGGGACGGAGCACCCCCGCGCGTGCGGGGACGAGTTCATCGGGGGTCCTCCCTGCGGGGTGTCTCGCGGAGCACCCCCGCGCGTGCGGGGACGAGACCGCGTCGGGGCCGGCCGAGGTGTCCACGTCGGGAGCACCCCCGCGCGTGCGGGGACGAGTGGACCGCGATGGGTGCCGACGTGAGCCGTATCGGAGCACCCCCGCGCGTGCGGGGACGAGAGAACGCTGCCGATCGGGCTCGGGTTCAGTGGCGGAGCACCCCCGCGCGTGCGGGGACGAGGCGGTGGCGACCCTGTGACCGGCCAGCATGTTGGGAGCACCCCCGCGCATGCGGGGACGAGCGCGAGTGGACGCGGATCGGTCCACTGTGTCGGGGAGCACCCCCGCGCGTGCGGGGACGAGAAGACGCTGCTGGGCGCCGAGCAGAAGGCATGGGGAGCACCCCCGCGCGTGCGGGGACGAGGCGCGGGACATGGTCCGCCGGGTGGAGGGCGACGGAGCACCCCCGCGCGTGCGGGGACGAGCGGACCAGCGTCGAGCCGATGTCCTTCAGTGCGGGAGCACCCCCGCGCGTGCGGGGACGAGGCCGGCGTGCCGGAGGTGCTGACGTGTGACCGCGGAGCACCCCCGCGCGTGCGGGGACGAGCTCAATGGCCTGGCCGACAACAACCCGGACGGAGGAGCACCCCCGCGCGTGCGGGGACGAGGATGATGGACAGGTGCAGGTGCCACAGGTGGCTCGGAGCACCCCCGCGCGTGCGGGGACGAGGTATCGGCGGGGCTCGACAAAGCCGTGCCGGGGGGAGCACCCCCGCGCGTGCGGGGACGAGCCCGGGGAGATTCTGACGTGACGTACCGACCGGGGAGCACCCCCGCGCGTGCGGGGACGAGACTTGCTGACCTGCGCTTATGTCCGGCGCAGAGGCCTGTTTCGATTAGTCCCTCGCCGCATAACTCCCCGACGGTTGATGCCTGTGCCTGAAGTCATTGCCTTACTTGGCGAAGCCATCGTACGGGCGATCGGGTCTGCTGTGGACGGTAGCGACCACGGGGGGACATTTAGTCAAGTGTGAGTCGGGGTTCCGACTGTGCTCGCCTCATTGAGGGTAGCTGTCAGTGAGGGCTTCTAGGGTGCACGCCATGGTTCCGGATTCGACTGGTGCCCTCGCGGTGCTGTGGGGGAAGTCCAATGCTGGCGGCAGGGCGAACCTGTTGTTGCAGCATCTGTTGGACTCGGCTGCGGTCGGTGAGCTGATCTGGGACTTCTACCTGGCGCCGGCGGTGAAGAGGAACCTCGACGACTCCTGTCAGGGGCAGGGGCGGGTTGTGTTCGCCTTGTTGTGCGGGCTGCACGACTGCGGGAAGGCGGTACCCGCCTTTCAGTGCAAGGACGATGGCCTCTCCCAGAAGGTCCGGAGGATCGGCTTGGTGTGGCCTGCGCTCAATGCGGAGGCGAGGCGCTGGCATCACTCGTGTGCGGGGGCGGTGATCGCTTCTCGGGTCCTGTTGGCCAGTGGGTGGAGCCCGGAGACGGTCGGTTGGGTGTGGCCTGTCATCGCTGGGCATCACGGGCTCATCCCGTCGGACGAGATTTTCGCGGTGGCGAGGAGGCTGCGTAACGCGCAGGGCCGCGGTGGGCAGTGGGAGACGGCACAGGACCAGGTGGTACAGGCTGTCGCTTCGGCCCTCGACGTCGATCTTCGGCGTCTGAGCTCGGTTCGGGTGCCACGTCGGGGGGTCCAGCTGGCGCTGTCGGGTGCGGTGATCATGGCCGATTGGATCGCGAGCGGGGAGCATTTCGTCGGGTTCGACGAGATCGCGGATGTCTCGATGTCCGCTGCTCGCGAGCGCGCCAGGGATGCGTGGTCGCTGCTTGACCTGCGGGGCGGTTGGGTGGGTGATTCCTATGTTCCGGTGCCGGACTTGGTGGCGGCGAGGTTTGGTCGGGGTCCGGCGCGGCCGGTGCAGGCCGCTGCGGTGACGCTGGCGGAGCAAATGAGCGCGCCGGGTCTGGTGGTGATTGAGGCGCCGATGGGTGAGGGCAAGACCGAGGCGGCGTTGGCGGCCGCGGAGGTGCTTGGTCGGCGGTTCGGGCATAACGGTGTGTTCGTGGGGCTGCCTACCCAGGCGACGAGTGATCCGATGTTCGAGCGGGTGTTGGCGTGGGCGGAGGCGGTCGAGCCGGGTTTGCCTGTGGGGTTGTTGCACGGCAAGCGGATGTTCAATCCGCGCTGGGCGCAGTTGCAGAGCCAGGTCCGGTTTGTAGGCATCGACGAGTACGGCTGTGCTGACGAGTACGCCACCGGCTCGGGTCGGTGGGTGAAGCCGGATCAGGCCCCGCCTGAGTGGTTTCTGGGTCCGAAGCGGGGCATGTTGATGCCGGTTGCGGTCGGCACCGTCGACAATCTGCTGCACGCGGCCACGCGTACGAAACACGTCATGCTCCGTCATGCCGGTTTGGCGAACCGTGTGGTCGTCATTGATGAGGTGCACGCGTACGACGTCTACATGTCGCAGTTCCTGGAGGAGGCTCTGCGATGGTTGGCGGATGCGGGCGTGCCAGTGATCCTGCTGTCGGCGACGCTGGCGCCCGGGCAGCGGGCTGCGTTGGCTCGGGCCTATGAGCAGGGCGCTCGCGGCACTCGTGAGGTGGACACCTCGATGGTGGCGGCGATCACCGGCTATCCCGTGATCCACGCAGTGAGTGTCGATGATCCAGCACCGGTGTGCCAGACGCCGCCGACGTGGCGGTCGTCGGCGGCGGTCACGGTGCGGGTGGTGCAGGAATCACCGAAGGATGGTCCGGACGCTGTCGTCGACCTGCTAGCGGAGGAACTGTCCGAGGGGGGATGTGCCCTCGTCATCCGCAACACAATAGGGCGAGCGCAGCAGACGTACCAAGCGCTGCAGAAGGTCATGCGCGACGACGAAGTCGTCCTGCTGCATGGCCGGCTGACCGTCGGTGAACGCGCGGACCGCACCGCGAAAATTCTGAACCTTCTGGCCGCTCCTGGCGCCCCCGGTGCTGTGGGTCGCCCGGCTCGGCTTGTGGTGGTCGCGACGCAGATCGCCGAGCAGTCCTTCGATGTCGACGCCGACCTGTTGGTCACCGACCTGGCGCCGGTCGACCTGCTGCTGCAGCGGATCGGGCGGATCCACCGGCATGACCGGCCGGCCACAGACCGGCCCGTCCGGCTTCGGCGGCCTCAGGTCGTCGTCACGGGTATGACCACGGGTGCGAATGGGGTGCCGGTCTTTCCCTCCGGCAGTGAGTTCGTCTACGGCCGGCACCTGCTCCTGCGGACCGCGGTGCTGGTGCAGGAGGCGGCGGCAGGGCGGGGGTGGAGCATCCCGGCCGACGTTCCGGATCTGGTGCGTCGGGCCTACGGCGACGAGGACATCACCCCAGAGCAGTGGAGGGAGTCGTCGTCTCAGGCCCACCTGCAGTGGGTCGCGACCGAGCGTCAACGGCAGGGGGCTGCGGCGTCGTTCCTGCTGTGCGATGAGGAGAACCTCGGCGCAACGAACCTGGTCGGCCTGCACGGCCGGGCGACGGGTGACCTGCCCGACGATGACGCGGTCGCAGCTGTAGTGCGCGATGGCCCGGAAACCGTGGAGGTCGTTCTCGTCCGCGCAGAGCACAGCGGATATCTGACGTTGCAGGGCAGCAGTCTCGGCCCGAACGGCGACGGGGTCAGCGATCCCGAGATCGCCCGGTCCGTGGTCGGGTCGACGCTGCGCCTGCCGCCGGCGCTCACCGCGGCTGCGAAGGCAGATCTGAAACCGCTTCCCGGCTGGGATGGGAATGCCTGGCTACGTCGCTCGCGCGCCCTAGTGCTCGATGGCAGCTTCTCCACCTCGCTTGGAGGGCACCGTCTCACCTACGACGCGGACCTTGGGCTCCTGCATACGAGGCAGCGATGACGTTGGCCACCAACCGCGCGTAACCGGAGACGAAAAGCTTGGCCGCCGACGGCGCCCTCGCATGATCACCAAGCACACCCACCGCTGACGGGCCAACCCGCGACTTCCCCTGGATGTGACATGAACTCCCCTTCGTTCAGCCTGGTTGATGAGCCGTGGATCGAGGTGACCGACGGCGGTCGCCCTGCCGTGGTGTCGTTGCGTGACGCGTTGACCCGGGCGCATGAGATCGCTGGTCTGGCTACGGCAAATCCGTTGGAGATGGTGGCGGTGCTGCGGCAGGTGTTGCTGCCGGTGTATCTCGATGCGTGCGGGCGGCCGGCTGACCGGCGGCAGTGGTTGGCACGCTGGGGCGCCGGAGAGGTTCCGGTGCCCGAGGTCAAGCGGTATCTCGATGAGCACCGTCACCGGTTTGATCTGTTCGGGGCGCAGCCGTTCGCGCAGGTCGCGGACTTGCGGACGGCGAAGGACGAGACCAGGCCGGTTGCGTTGTTGGTCGCGGCAGCTGCGACGGGCAATAACGTTCCGCTGTTCTCGACCAGGACCGAGGCCGATCCGGTGGCGTTGTCCGCGGCGCAGGCTGCTCGGTCGTTGCTGGCCACGCAGTGCTGGGACACGGCAGCGATCAAGTCCGGGGCGGTGGGCGACCCGCAGGTCGCCGGAGGGAAGACGACCGGGAATCCGACGGGTCCGCTGGGGTCGTTGGGTGTGATGGTGCCGATCGGGCGGAACCTTGCCGAGACGCTGCTGTTGAACACCCCGTTCGGGGGGCAGCCGGCGTCGGATGACGCACCGCAGTGGCGTCGGGCGCCGGCGACGGCCGGTTGGGAGTCACGGTCGGCGAAGGGTCTGTTGGATCTGCTCACGTGGCAGTCGCGGCGGGTGCGGCTTGTTCCTGAGTTTGACGGTGATCGGCTTGTGGTGCGGCGGGTGGTGTTGGCCGCCGGTGATCGGTTGCAGCCGGTTCCGTTGGACATCGAGCCGCACACGGCGTGGCGGCGGGTGGACAAGCCGAAGGCGAAGCAGCAGCCGCAGACGCCGGTGCGGCATGTGGCCGGCCGGCAGGCGTGGCGTGGTCTGGAGCCCATGCTCGCCACGGTCGCGAAGGCGGATCCGAAGTTCACCAGCAGCAGGCTGATCAACCAGTTGCACAGCCTGCGCCCGCCGGCGGGCAGTCCACTGCCTGACGGGCTACCCAGTGGCACTCCCGTCCAGGTGATGACGGTAGGTGTCGTCTACGGCAACCAATCCGCCGTCGTGGAGGACGTCCTAGCCGACCTGGTGCCGCTGCCCCTGGCTGCCCTGGAGCCCTCCGAGGACGTTCACGTGTTCCTGGAGAACGTGCTGGTGCAGGCCGAGGGGTTGCGCCTGGCAGGGAACCGGTTGGCCGACGAGATCCGGCTGGCCAGTGGCGGTGAGAGCCTGCCCTGGGACAAGGGCCTGCGAATCGGTGATGCCCTGATGCACGAGCTGACTCCGGTCGTGCAGCGGCTGCTCGCGGGTCTGCAGCGGCAGCCTGAACGGTGGGAGCAGGCTGAGCAGGCGTGGCAGACGGCGG
Source organism: Micromonospora sp. NPDC023633 (assembly GCF_040640035.1). Classification (NCBI taxonomy): domain Bacteria; kingdom Bacillati; phylum Actinomycetota; class Actinomycetes; order Micromonosporales; family Micromonosporaceae; genus Micromonospora; species Micromonospora sp. NPDC023633. The sequence goes on from NZ_JBFABB010000037.1 coordinate 31,747, forward strand.
CGGAACGGATCGCCCTGCGCACCGCGGAGCCTGTTCTCTGCGCGGTACCGCCGTCGGCGTTCCTCGGCCGGGAAAGCAAGGACAGCAACCGGAAGAGCAAGGACGGCAAGTGGACCCACCGGGCTGCCACCGCCGAAGCCGCCTACCGCCGGGCCGTTCGTAGCGTGCTCGGCCTCTGACCACCATCCACGTCGAATATCGGAGTACCCCCATGTCCATGCCGGAGAGCCCGCGCCAGAACCGGCGCCCCTACTTCTGGGAGAAGTTCACCAAGACGGTCCCGGACGGCAGGGACCTTGCCGCGCTGCGCGCCGGGATCGGACGCGGCGCCGGTGAGGTCCCGGCCATGTGGCCCTACTACACGGCGCTGCGCCCAAGTGGGGAGGTCACCCCCCGGCTGCGGGCCGAACACGCCGCGCTGTGCCTGTTCGCTTCCCACCAGCAATCCCAGCGCACCCTCATGCACCGTCCCGGTGTCGGGCTCGGCATTGCCATGGGAGTGCTACGAGCCGACGGCAAGTTCAGTGAGGAGGCGGTGGACCGCCGGTTCGGTGCTGCCGCCACCGCGACGACCTTCGCCGAGCTCACCCTGCACCTGCGGGGCCTGGTGACCCAGCTACGCGCCCTGCCCAAGCCACAGCCGGTGGACTACACCCGGCTCGTCCAGGACCTGGTCGACTGGCAGGACCCGGACAAGGCTGCGGCGACCCGGCGGATCTGGGGCAGCCAGTACTTCACCCGCCGCGACGAGCGGGCAGACGACGCGACCCCAGCCAGGTGACCACGACCAACTCGGCTCCCGCAGCCTGACCCTCCTCCCCCCTTCATCGCAGGCCCGTTCACCTATCAGGAGACGCCGTGACCGACCGCACCTACATCGACATCCACGTCCTGCACAGCGTGCCGCCGTCCAACCTCAACCGCGACGACGCGGGCAGCCCCAAGCAGGCCGTCTACGGCGGCGTCCGGCGGGCCCGGGTGTCATCGCAGGCGTGGAAACGCGCGACCCGCGTCGCGTTCACCGACGAGCTGCACCTACCCGCCGAGAAGCTCGGCACCCGCACGAAGCGCATCAGCAGCCTGCTGGCCCGGCGGATCGCCGCCCGCACCACCCTGGACGACGCGGCAGCCGCCCGGCTGGGTACCGCCCTGCTGGCACAAGATCTGAACATCAAGGCCGGGAAGAAGGAGACCGAGACCGCCTACCTGCTGTTCTTCGGTATCAACCAACTCGACGCGATCATCGACCTGGTCGCCGAGCGGGCTGAGGAACTGGCCGCGCTGGCCGACGACGCCCTCACCAAGGCAGTAGCGGATCTGCCCGTGCGTGAGCAGCTGACCAGCGGGCATCCGATCGACGTCGCCCTGTTCGGGCGGATGGTCGCCGACATCGCCTCGCTCAACGTCGACGCCGCCACCCAGGTCGCCCACGCCATCTCCACCCACCCCGTGGAGATTGAGTTCGACTACTACACCGCCGTGGACGACCAGAAGACGGCCGAGGAAGACGCCGGCGCCGCGATGATCGGCACCGTCGAGTTCACCTCCGCGACGCTCTACCGCTTCGCGACCCTCGGCGTGCACCAGCTCACCGACAACCTCGGCGGCGACACCAACGCCGCCCTGGATGCCACCCGCGCGTTCCTCACCGCGTTCGTCCGCTCGATGCCCACCGGACACCAGAACACCTTCGCGCACCGCACCCTGCCCAGCCTGGTCAGCTTCGTCGTACGCGACGACCAGCCCGTCAACCTGGTGTCCGCGTTCGAAAAGCCGGTACGCAGCCGCGGCACCGGCATCGCCGAGGAATCAGCCCGACGGCTGGCCAAGGAGTTGACCCGCGCCGCCTCCTCGTGGGGCGTCACTCCCCTCACGGTCGCCTCGGTCTACGAACCCGACAGCGGCCAGGACACCGACACCCTCACCGCCGCCTTCGGCACCCCCCACAACCTGGACGAGGCCATCGCCTGCGTCCTGCAGACCGTCCGGGACCGCCTCCAGGAGCCGGCGTGACAATGAATCCGCACAGTCTGGTGCTCCGGCTGGCGGGCCCGTTGCAGTCGTGGGGCACCCGAGGGCAGTTCAACTGGCGCGACACCCAGAACGAACCCACCAAGAGCGGCATCCTCGGCCTGCTCGCCGCCGCCCGCGGCTACCGCCGGCAGGACCAGATCGACGACCTGCTCGGGCTCAGCCTCGGCGTGCGTACCGACCAACCTGGGTCGCTGCTGCGTGATTACCACACCGTCAGCGACCATCGAGGCCGGCCGCTGCTGTCGGCAGCCGTCAACGCCAAAGGCGCACAGAAGCCGACATCGCCGGCGAAGCTCACCCACGTCACCCAGCGCTACTACCTGCAGGACGCGGTCTTCGTCGCCGCCGTCAGCGGACCCACCAGCCTGCTCCTCGCCCTGGTCGACGCGCTACGCGCACCCGCCTTCCCGCTCGCGCTGGGACGCCGATCCTGCCCACCAGCACTACCCCTGCTGCTGACTCCGGCCGGATCGAACGTGAAGTCCGAGCCAGCAACGAACGCGATCCGCACCGCCGAGGACGCCCTGTGGGACGGCCGTCCACTCGATGTCCTCACTGCCGTGCGCTGGCAGGCGAGCGACACCCACACCGCGGCCGGCCGCCCACATACCCGGCCCGCGGTGGTGGACCTGCCCGTTACCGTCGACGACGACACCGGCGACGACGCACGCGCCGACGTGCCCCGCTCGTTCGACCCCCACAAGCGGGGCTTCAACACCCGCCGCGTACGCCAGGTGTGGGTGCGCATCCCCACCGGCGGGCCCGACACCGCCCCGCCAGACCATGACCCTTTCGCACTGCTCGGGTGGTAGCCCTCATGCCGTACCTGTCACGCCTGCACCTCAACCCGCTGCGCACCCAAACGCAACGCATGCTGCGCAACCCCCAGGTGCTCCACGCCGCCGTCCTCGGCGGCCTCAGCCGCCAACCCGTCACCGAACGAGTGCTGTGGCGCCTGGACCCACCCGACCAACACCGCCTCACACTCCTCGTCCTCACCGGATCCCGCCCATCCTGGGAACACCTCATCGAGCAGGCCGGCTGGCCCTCAGCCGACGAACCCCAAACCCTGGTCAAGCCCTACGAACCGCTCCTCGACCAGGTACAACGCGGCAGGATCTTCGCCTTCCGCCTGAAAGCCAACCCCACCAGCGCCACCAAAAAACCCACCGCACCATCCGATGCCCAGACCCAGCACCTCACCGGCCCCCGCCCCCGAGGCGTCCGCGTCGCGCACCGCAAGCTGCCCGACCAGCTCGACTGGCTCATCGCGCGACTACGCCAGTCCGGCTGCACCGTCCTGACCGACACCATCGCCGACGCCGAGATACCCGCAGTGCAGGTGACCGACCGGCACCGGCTCCGCTTCCACAAGACCAATGGCGCCCACTCAGACAGACCCCCCGTGACCCTGGAGAGCGCCACCTTCGACGGCGTGCTCCGCATCGACGAGCCCCAGACCGCCCGACAGGCACTCCTCGACGGAATCGGCTCCGCCAAGGCGTACGGCTTCGGCCTGCTCACCCTCGCCCCACCACACCCCCGAACAGCGAGCTGACATGTGGTGGCTCGCCGACACGCAGGACCTGCACCGAGTCAGCGACCGGATATCCAGCCTGTATGCCGAACGCTGCCACGTCGACCGCGCCGACAACGCCGTCGTCCTGGTCAACAAGGAACGGACCATCCGCGTCCCCGCCGCGATGGTCGCCACCCTGCTTCTCGGCCCCGGCACGCGCATCACCACCGCCGCCGTACGCCTGCTCGCCGACTCCGGCACCGCCCTGTGCTGGGTCGGCGAGCAAGGCGTCCGCCTCTACGCCAGCGGCATCGGCCCCAGCCGAGGATCCCAACTCCTCCTGCGCCAGGCATACCTCGTCACCCGCACCAAGCAACGCCTCGCCGTCGCGCGCCGCATGTATGGCATGAGATTCCCCGACGAGGACGTCAGCACCCTCAACATGCAGCAACTTCGTGGTCGGGAAGGCGCACGCGTCAAGAAGATCTACCGCCTCCACTCCACCCGCACCGGCGTGCCCTGGGACGGCCGGCTCTACAAACCCGGCCAACCCTTCGAAGCCGGCGACGACGTCAACCGACTCCTCTCCGCCGGACACAGTTGCCTCTACGGCATCTGCCACGCCGCCATCGTCGGCCTCGGCGCCAGCCCCGGCCTCGGCTTCGTCCACACCGGCGGCGCCACCTCGTTCGTCCTCGACATCGCCGACCTCTACAAAGCCGACTACACCATCCCACTCGCCTTCGACCTCACCGCGCAAGGACTCACCACCGAACGCGACGTACGCACCGCCTTACGCGACCGCATCGCCGACGGCAAACTGATGACCCGCATCGTCCAGGACATCAAGGCACTCCTGCTCGACGGCAAAGACGACGACCACGACTCAGACGCCCACGAACTCTGGGACGACACGCTCGGCACTGTGCCCGGCGGCATCAACTGGGCCAACGAATACGCCGACACCCTGGACACCGACTCATTCATCGGAGTCACCGGCCCAGACATCCCCGAGCCCAGGTGGGACTTTTGACCGTCATCGTCCTCATCGCCGCCCCGGAAGGACTACGCGGACACCTCACCCGCTGGATGATCGAAGTCGCCGCCGGCGTCTTCGTCGGCAACCCCAGCACCCGAATACGCAACCGCCTGTGGACCGTACTCTCCACCCGGGTAGGAGACGGACAAGCAATCATGGTCGAGCCGGCCCGCAACGAACAAGGATGGGCAATACGCACCGCAGGCCGCGACCGCTGGCTACCCGTCGACCTCGACGGACTAATCCTGGCAGCCCGACCCCGCCGATAAAGCCCCAGGTCAGCAAGCCTCGTCCCCGCACGCGCGGGGGTCTTCCGCCGGACGGCCCGGACGCGTCGGCTGACCCGGGCTCGTCCCCGCACGCGCGGGGGTCTTCCGGTGCACCGCATCATGACGCGGGCCTTGGAGGTCTCGTCCCCGCACGCGCGGGGGTCTTCCCCACGGCCGCGGCGTCGTCCGCAGCGTCACCGACTCGTCCCCGCACGCGGGGGTCTTCCCTCCGGCCAGCGTCGGTGATCGTGCCGCGACCCCTCGTCCCCGCACGCGCGGGGGTCTTCCGCGGGCGCTCGGCGACACGGGCATGTGGGTGTGCTCGTCCCCGCACGCGCGGGGGTCTTCCGCAGGTCGTGAGTCAGTACGACATCGCTTACGCCTCGTCCCCGCACGCGCGGGGGTCTTCCGGCGATCCAGGACGCCACCGACTACTCGGAGCGCTCGTCCCCACACGCGCGGGGGTCTTCCCTCGGAGACGTCGTACCAGATGACGTACCGCTCCTCGTCCCCGCATGCGCGGGGGTCTTCCCGTCGCTGGCTACTGCCGTGGTGCAGGCCGCCACTCGTCCCCGCATGCGCGGGGGTCTTCCCCGTGACCGCTGACCGCTACCCGCACACGCTCGCTCGTCCCCGCACGCGCGGGGGTCTTCCGCCGAGGCCCCGCCCGCCAGGGCCACGGACCGCTCGTCTCCGCACGCGCGGGGGTCTTCCGCCGCTGCAAGGGGGGCCGGCGGACTGGTCGTCTCGTCCACGCACGCGGGGGTCTTCCTCCTTGCTGGTGCTCCGCGAACTCGCCCAGTCCCTCGTCCCCGCACGCGCGGGGGTCTTCCGGCGATCCTCGCCCAGATGCGCGAAGACCTGGGCTCGTCCCCGCACGCGCGGGGGTCTTCCGGACGGAAAGCCCAACGTCGATTTCGGGCCGGCCTCGTCCCCGCACGCGCGGGGGTCTTCCGTCCAGGGCGATCCTCTTGACGCGCTCTATCCTCTCGTCCCCGCACGCGCGGGGGTCTTCCGGTGTCCCCGGCGCGCCGGTTCTGCTACGCCAACTCGTCCCCGCACGCGCGGGGGTCTTCCGGTCTACGAGGCGAAGCACCCTGTGGCGACCGGCTCGTCCCCGCACGCGCGGGGTCGTCCGCGAGGTCAGGTACTCCTCGGGCACGTAGAGGCCTCGTCCCCGCACGCGCGGGGGGTCTTCCCCGACCCCGTTGCGTTGTATCCGGCCACTGAGTCTCGTCCCCGCACGCGCGGAGGTCTTCCGCCGCCGGTGACCGACTGGACGAAGGGACTCGTCTCGCCCCCGCACGCGCGGGGGTCTTCCGAGCAGCGAGGAGTCGGTGCGCAGCACCAGCATGGAACCCGAGGTCACCTTCGCGATCAGCGCGTACCGGGGGGCGTCCGGCGCGGGCCAGCCGCTGCCGGCCAGCGGCAGCTCGCCGGCGATCGACTTCTGGGTGCCCCAGTGGTCGATGCGGACCCGGCCCAGGGCGGACACCCGGAACACGTCCCGGTCGACCATGCCCACCGGCGTCGGCCACGCGGTGTGCACGTTGCCCGGCGCGAACCACTCCCGCTCGTCGGCGTGCTGGGGAGTCTCCAGGTCGTAGCACCGCTCCAGCGGCAGGCTCGCCGCGGCGGCCGGCCCCGCCAGCCAGATCGCGACGGCGGCGGCGAGCAGGACCACGGTGCACCGGGAGACCAGGGATCGGACGCGCATGGCGACCTCCGGGGGAGGGCCGTCGTGACGGCGGCCGGCTGCCCCCGAGTCTCGCGCCCGCGCGCAACCCGTCGGCCAGGTCACCCCCGCGGCACCTGGGCGCGCCGGCGGCGCGCCGGCTGAGAGGATCCCCGGGTACGCATCCCGAGGGAGGACCCGCTGAACAGCCATCACCCCGCCGCCGTGCTCTTCGACATGGACGGCACCCTGGTCGACAGTGAGAAGCTGTGGGACGTCGCGCTGCGCGAGCTGGCGGCGGAGTACGGCGGCACCCTCTCCGACCCCGCCCGCAGGGCGATGGTCGGCACCAGCATGGCCGCCTCGATGCGCATCCTGCACGACGACCTGGGTCAGCCGGGGCGCGACCCCGAGGCCAGCGCGGCGTGGATCAACGCCCGGATCCTGGAGCTGTTCCGCACCGGGTTGCGCTGGCGTCCCGGCGCCCTGAACCTGCTGCGGGCCGTCCGCGCGTCGGGCATCCCGACGGCGCTGGTGACCTCCAGCGGCCGGCCCCTGGTGGAGGTGGCGCTGGACACCCTCGGGCGGGACAGCTTCGACGCGGTCGTCTGCGGCGACGAGGTCGACGCGGCCAAGCCGCACCCGGAGCCGTACCTGACCGCCGCCCGGCTGCTCGGCGTGCCGATCGCCCGCTGCGTGGCGATCGAGGACTCGCCGACGGGGGTGGCCAGCGCGCTCGCCGCCGGCGCGGCGGTGCTGGCCGTACCGGCGGAGGTGCCGATCGGGCCGCTGGACGGCGTACATCAGGTGGAGAGCCTGACCGGCGCGGACCTGGAGCTGCTGGCCGCCCTGCTCGGCGCGCCGCCCGACGCCTGACGGGCGAGGGGCCCCGCCGACCGGCGGGGCCCCTCGTCGTGCGTCGGGATCAGTCGTGGGCGATGGCGCCGAGCACGTTGATCCGCGCGGCCCGGACCGCCGGCAGCGCCGCCGCGACCACCCCGACGATCGCGGCGAGGCCGAGGAAGATCCCCATCTGGGTCCAGGGCAGCACCAGGTCGGTGATCCCCTCGTCCCGCAGCGCCTCGACCACGGCCGCGCCGAGGCCGGCGCCGACGACGACGCCGAGCAGCGCGCCGAACACCGAGATCACCACCGCCTCCACGGTGATCATCCGCATCGTCTGCGCCCGGCGCAGGCCGATGGCCCGCAGCAGCCCCAGCTCCCGGGTGCGCTCCAGCACCGACAGCGCCAGGGTGTTGACGATGCCGAGCACGGCGATCACGATGGCCAGCGCCAGCAGGATCTGGATCATCGTGAGCAGCCCGTCCAGCTGACCGGTCTGCTGCTCGACGAACGCCTCCCGGTCGGCCACCGACACCTCGGGGGAGTCGGCCAGCAGCGCCTCGATCTGCGGCTGCACGTCGGCCACCCGGGTGCCCGGCGCCAGCTGCACGAAGCCCTGGATCGGCTGCGGGATGGCGAAGCCGCGCGCCGCCTCCGCCGGCAGCACCACCGGGTTGGTCAGCTGGGAACTGGCGTAGATGCCGGTCACGGTGTAGGTCCGCGCCTCGCCCCGGGACGTCTGCACCGGCACCTTCGACCCCACGGAGAGGCCGCGGGCCGTCGCGGTGTCCGAGCTGACCAGCATCCCGTCCGGCGCCAGCCGGTCGATGTCGCCGGCGGTGGGCTCGGCCCCGAAGATCTGCCGCACCGCGGCGACGTCGCTGCTCGCCGCCACCCAGGTGCGCTCGCCGCCGACCATCGCCATGTCGCCGTACTCGCCGTCGGCCAGGCGCACGCCGGGGATCGCGGCGACCTTCTCCAGCACCGCCGGGTCGAAGCTCGGCGGCCGTGGGCCGCTCTGCGCCCCGGCGATCACCAGTTCCGCCTTCAGGCTGTCCTGGGCGAGCCCGCCGATGCTGCTCTTCGCCGAGTCCAGGATCACCGTCACCCCGGTGACCAGGGCGATGCCGACCATCAGCGCGGCGGCGGTGATGGCGGTGCGGCGCGGGTTGCGCCCGGAGTTGAGCCGGCCCAGCCTGCCCGGCACCGACCAGGCGAAGACCGCGCCGAGCAGGCTCACCACCGGCCGGCTGATCAGCGGCGTCAGCAGGGCCACGCCGATGAAGGCGAACAGCACCCCGCCGAGGATGGTGGCCAGGGTGTTGCCCCCGGCGTTGCCGGTGAGCCCCAGGGCCAGCAGCGTGCCGCCCACCGCGGTGACGATCGCGCCGGCCACGGTGACCTTGGTCAGCGGACGGTCGGGGGTGGCCACGTCCTGCATCGCCGCGATCGGCGGGATCCGCGACGCCCGCAGCGCCGGCAGCAGCGCCGCCACCACGGTGATCACGAGGCCGACGCCGAACGCGCCGATCACGGCGGACAGCGGCACGCCGACCCCCGCCAGGCTCAGCCCGCCGGCGAACGTGCTGAACAGGTACGCCAGCAGCGCGCCGATGCCGATGCCCGCGCCGAGGCCGAGCACCGAGGCGACCAGCCCCACCGCGACGGCCTCCAGCACCACCGACCCGATGATCTGCCGGCCGCTGGCCCCGACCGCGCGCATCAGCGCCAGTTCCCGGGTGCGCTGTGCCACGATGATCGAGAAGGTGTTGAGGATCAGGAAGGTGCCCACCAGCAGCGCCACCGCCGCGAAGCCGAGCAAAATCCGGTTGAAGAAGGACAGCGCCTCCTTCATGCCGGCCGCCGCGTCCTCGGAGAGCTGCGCACCGGTCTTGACCTCGAAGTCGGCGCCCACCGCCGCCGCCACGGCGTCGCGCAGCGCCGCGTCCGACACCCCGTCGGCGGCGGTGATCGAGATGTTGCTGAAGGTGTCCGGCGCGCCGAGCATCAACCGCTGCGCGACCGGCGTGGTGAACATGATCTCGTTGGCGCCCCCGATGGAGTCCCGGCCGCCGCTGTAGCCGAACACGCCGACGATGGTGAACTCCTGCTTGGGCTGGAGGGTCAGCACGCCGACCCGGTCGCCGACCTTCACCTTGCCGGCCGCCGCGAGCGCCTTGTTGACGACGATCTCGTCGTCGGACTGCGGGGCCCGCCCCTCGCGCAGCTGCACCAGGTCGTTCTCGCCGGTCCAGTTCTCGCCCAGCTGGGGCGGACCGAACGAGGCGACCACCTTGCCGTTGCTGCCGATCAGCCGCGCCCCGTCGACGCCGACCACGCCGGTGGCCTCGGCCACGCCGGGCACCGCCCGGACCTTGTCCAGGGTGGCCGCCGGCACCGGCGGGGCCACCTGCATGCCCTCCGTCTCGCCGACGTCGATCTTCGGCTTGCCGGCGACGTTGACGTCCACGCCCTCGTACGCGTCGGCGAAGACCGCGTCGAACGAGCGGCCGAGGGTGTCGGTGAGCACGAACGCGCCGGAGACGAACATGACGCCCAGCACCACGGCCAGGCCGGAGAGGATCAGCCGGACCTTGCGGGCCAGCAGACTCTTGAGGGTCGCGCGGAACATCAGCGCGCCACCTCGGCGGGGGTGTCCAGCTTCTTCATGGTGTCCAGCACCGTGTCGGCGGTCGGCTCGATCAGCTCCGAGACGATCTGCCCGTCGGCGAGGAAGACCACCCGGTCGGCGTACGCGGCGGCGGTCGGGTCGTGGGTGACCATCACGATGGTCTGCCCGTGCTCGCGTACCGAGTTGCGCAGGAAGTTCAGCACCTCCGCGCCCGCCCGCGAGTCCAGGTTGCCGGTCGGCTCGTCGGCGAAGATCACCTCGGGCCGGGCGACCAGCGCGCGGGCGCAGGCCACCCGCTGCTGCTGGCCGCCGGAGAGCTGCGCCGGCCGGTGGTCCAGCCGGTCCCGCAGCCCGACCGTGGCGATCACCGTGTCGTACCAGGCCGGATCCGGCTTGCGCCCGGCGATCGACAGCGGCAGCAGGATGTTCTCCTTGGCCGTCAGCGTCGGCAGCAGGTTGAACTGCTGGAAGATGAAGCCGACCTTGTCCCGGCGCAGCTTCGTCAGGCCCGCGTCACCCAGACCGGTGACCTTCGTGTCGCCGATCGACACCGTGCCACGGGTCACCGAGTCCAGGCCCGCGAGGCAGTGCATCAACGTCGACTTGCCCGAGCCCGAGGGCCCCATGATTGCCGTGAACCGGCCCCGCTCGAACTCCGCGCTGACCCCCCGCAGCGCGACGACCTGCGCCTCGCCGCTGCCGTACACCTTCCACACGTCGTTCGCCCGGGCCGCGGCCTGCGCCTGCTGGCCTACCGTCGCGGTCACGTCATCTACCTCTTCCGTCTGTCTTCGGTCCGCGCCGCCCCCGCTGGTCCGGCGCGGCAGTCCCATCATCTGTGCCCGCCGGCCCCGGTCCGTCCGACTCCGGGCGGAGCCATGGCGGATTTCGCGCTGCGGGTGCCCCCCAGGGCCGACTCAGGGTTGCCCCTGAGTCGGCGGTCGGCCGAGGGCTTCCCCACCGGCCGGGACCGATCCTGCACAGTGACGCCGCGTCAGGGTCAACCACGCCGCGCCGTCTGCGGTCACGGTAGGTGACGGCGACAACCGCGCCGTCGTGCCGCGGCGCATCCGGCGGTACGCCGTCGGCGACGAGGCGCTACGCCCGCGGGCGGACCAGACCCGACTCGTACGCCAGCACCACGGCCTGCACCCGGTCGCGCAGCCCCAGCTTGGTCAGCACGTGCCCGACGTGGGTCTTGATGGTGGTCTCGCTGACCGACAACGCCCGGGCGATCTCGGCGTTGGACAGCCCCCGGGCCACGTGCACGAGCACCTCCCGCTCCCGCTCGGTCAGCGCGCTCAGCGCCCGGGGCGGCGCGGCCGCGGGGTCGGGCAGCGCGTCGGCGAACCGGTCCAGCAGGCGCCGCAGGATCCGCGGCGCCACCACCGCGTCCCCGGCGGCCACCGTGCGGATCGCGGCCACCAGGTCGTCGGCCGGCACGTCCTTGGCCAGGAAGCCGCTCGCCCCGGCCCGCAGCGCCCCCACCACGTACTCGTCCAGGTCGAAGGTGGTCAGGATCAGCACCCGCACCGGCAGCCGGGCGTCGACGATCGCGCGGGTCGCGGCGACCCCGTCCATCCGCGGCATCCGGATGTCCATCAGCACCACGTCGGGCAGCAGCCGGCGGGACAGCTCCACGGCCTCCAGGCCGTCGGCGGCCTCGGCCACGATGTCCAGGTCGTCCTCCGTGCCCAGCACCATCCGGAAGCCGGTACGCAGCAGCGGCTGGTCGTCGGCGAGCAGGATGCGCACCGGCCGTGCCGGCACCGTCGTCGCGTCGGTCACCTGATTCCGTTACCTTTCAGTGCTCTTTAGTGAGCACACGGCCGGTAGTCCTACCTTGCGGTGGGACGGTCCCGGTCTGATCGGCGGATGCCGTGCCGGGTTGACGCTTCACGGCCACCTGCCCGCGTATGCGGGTCTTCTGGTCGGCTCCACGTCCTGCCACCGGGCCACTCCCGGCGGTGTCGAACTCGGCCGCGAGAGCGGCCAGGTTCAGTGCGGCGTTGCGGTCCCGATCCATGACCAGGCCGCACGCCTCACAGTGGTATTCGCGCTCGGACAGGGCCAGCTTGGCTTTCGCCGCGCCACAGCCTGAGCAGGTCTTCGAGGACGGATGCCAGCGGTCGGCCACGAGCAGACGGCCGCCGTTCCATTCGGTCTTGTAGGCCAGATGCCGCCGCAGTTCGGCGAACCCGGCGTCGGCGATGTGCCGGGCCAGCCGCCGGTTGCGGAGCATGCCAGCCACGTTGAGGTCTTCCACCACGAGGGTGCCGTACTCGCGGGCGACTCGGGTGGTGAGCTTGTGCAGGCCGTCGCGGCGCAGGTTCGCCACCCGGGCATGTGCGCGGCCGAGCCGTGCCGCCGCGCGTTCCCAGCGCTTCGACGGGCGTCGCCCGGTTCGCCGGTCCGGGCCGGCCTTACGAGACAGTGTCCGCCCCAGAGCCCGCAGCCGGGTCTGTGCGGTGCCTAGGTGGCGCGGGTTGTCGACCAGCTCGCCGGTGGACAGCACCGCCAGGTGCTTGATGCCGACGTCCACACCGACCACGGAGTCCGGCCGGGCCGGTACCCGCTCGGCGCGCTCAACCTCGACCGTAAACGCGACGTACCAGCGGCCACCGTTACGACGCACGGTCGCCGACATGACTCGCGCCGTGCCGTTGTCGAGGCGGCGGGCGAGCTTGCGGGCCGACTCGTGCAGCTTCAACCGGCCCAGCCGCGGCAGCACCACGTGCATCCGGTCCGGCTCGACACGGATCGCACCTGTCGTAAACCGCACGGACGGTGTGGTGCGGCGGCGGGACTTGAAACGCGGAAACCGGACCGACCGTCCGGCCCGTTTCCCGCTGCGGGAGTCGGCCCAGTTCTTCAATCCGCGGGCCAGGGCATCCAGGCCGGTATTGAACGCCTCCTTGGACACCTCCGTCCACCACGGCGCCACCTCGGCCTTCGCTGTGTTCCACGCTCTGCGCAGCGCGGCGAGCGACCACGACAGCGACGGCGTCAGCAGTTTGTCCGGCACGCCGTAAGTTCGTTCTGCCGCCCGCTGGTCCATAACCGCTTTGACCCGGGCCAACGCCCAGTTGTGCGCGACGCGGGCCGCGCCGGCGTGCGCGTACACGTCGCGCTCCTGTCCCGGCGTGAGGTCGAGGGCGAACCGGTTCGCCTGGATCGTCTTCACTCGGAAGCCTCGGTGACCGCCTCGACGCCCCGGCGGGCCCGGTTCGCGGCAGCACGCCGCCCGTACAGGCGGGCGCACAGCGACGTTAGAATCTCGGTCACGTCGCGCACGAGGTCGTCGTCAACCTCGGCCGGATCGACCACCAGCAGTCGACGGCCCTGCGCGGACAGCGCGGCCTCGACATACTCGGCGCCAAACCTGGCGAACCGGTCGCGGTGCTCTACCACGATGGTCGACACGGCCGGGTCGCGCAGCAACGCGAGGAACTTCTCGCGGCGGCCATTGAGCGCGGATCCGACCTCGGTCACCACCCGGTCCACGGCGAGGCGCTGACCGGTTGCCCAGGTGGTGACCCGGGCAACCTGCCGGTCCAGGTCCGGCTCCTGGTCTGCCGACGAAACGCGGGCGTACACCACAACCTGCTCCACAGCGGCGGCAACACCGGTGACCGGTTCCCCAACCATGATCAGGCGGCCGAGCCGATACGTGGGAACGGGCAGCGTGCCGGATTCGTAGCGCCGACGCGCGGTCGCGTACGAGATCCCGGTAGCCGCTGCCCACTCCTTCAAATTCACACCGTCACTCCAGAAGACCAATGAGCACTAAAGCCGATTAGTAAGTCAGCAGCTTACTACCCCCCGTCCCGATTTCCGCTCACGCCGCCGCGCCCCGGGGGTCCACCGGGATCCTCGCCGACACCCGGAACCCCCCGCCCGGGCGAGCCCCTGTGCGCAGGACACCACCGTAGAGGGCGACCCGCTCCCGCATCCCGACCAGGCCGTGCCCGATCCGGTCGCCGTCGGGCCGGGGGCCGCGCCCGGTGTCGACGATCTCCACGTCGACCGTGCCCCCGTCGAAGCTCAGCAGCACCTGGGCGGTGGCCCCGCCGGCGTGCTTGAGCGTGTTGGTCAGCGCCTCCTGGGTGATCCGGTAGAGGGTCAGCGCCACCCCCTCCTCCAGCGCCCCCGGCGTGCCCTCGACCCGCAGGGTCACCGGCAGGCCGGCGTCGCGCACCTGCTCCACCAGCGCCTCGATGCCGGCGAGTCCCGGCTGCGGGGCCAGGTCGGCGGCCGGCTCGGCGTCGGTACGCAGCACGTCGAGCAGGCGGCGCATCTCCCGCAGCGTCGCCCGGCTGGTCTCCTCGATGGTGGCGATCGCCCCGTCGGCCGCCCCCGGGTCCTTCGGCAGTACGCGCCGGGCCCCCGTGGCCAGCACCCCCATCACGCTGACGTGGTGCGCGACCACGTCGTGCAGCTCGCGGGCGATGCGCCGGCGCTCGTCGGCGACCGCCCGCTCGGCCAGCGAGCGCTGGTTCTCCTCGGCCGCCCGGGCCCGCTCCCGCAGCGCCTCGGTGGAGGCCCGACGGGCGTGCACGGCGCGTCCCACCGAGTACGACACCGCCCCGACCAGCAGGTTGTTCAGCACGAGGTAGGCGGAGCCGACGTTCGCCAGCATCTCGTCGGGCCGCGGCGCGAGGACGCTGGTGACGCCGACCGGCACCCACAGCACCAGCGCCGCCACGGCCGCCGTCCGCCACGGCCCGGCGGCGGCCGCCGTGTAGGTGAGCACCATGAAGGTCATGCCCTGCGTGGTCGGCGCGGGACCGAGCAGGAGGGGTACCGCGAGCGTCGCCACCGCCATCCCGACTGCGGCCCACGGCGCCACCCGCCGCCACGCCACGGGCACGGCGCAGACCACGCTCCAGCCCAACGCCGCCAGCAGGCGCCCCGGCCAGTACTCGCGGGGAGTCAGCGCGGTGAGCACCACCTCCGCCACGACGAGCCCACCGGCGAGGAGCGCGTCCGCGGCGAGGGGGTGGCGGCGCAGCCACGCCCGGGGACCCGAAGTCATACCGCGACGCTATCCGCCGTCGCGCCCGATTGATCGTCGCCGGTGGTGAGCCAGCCCTCCTCCCTCAGGAGGAGACCCGCTCATCCTCACCGGGGGGCTGATGCCCTAGCCGGGGCTGGGAGGACGGAAGCCGGAGCCGGGGCGGGCCGGAGCCGGGGCCGGCGCTAGCCGGGGCCGGGCGAGCTGGAGCCGGGGCCGAAGCCCTGGCCGGTAGCCGACCGTGCGGCGGCCGGCCGGGTGGAGCCACCGGGTCACTCGTCGGCGCCGGGGGGCGTCGGGCGGGACCGGGCGTCACGCAGCGGATCCGGCGCCGCCTGCGTCGGGAACGGCGGCGGGGTGCCCCCGAAGGTCGGGCAGAGCGCCTGGTGGCTGCACCAGTCGCAGAGCCGGCTCGGCCGGGGGCGGAAATCCTGCTGGGCGGTCGCCTGCTCGATCGCCCGCCACAACGCCACCACCGTGCGCTCGAAGCGCAGCAGCTCGTCGGCGTCCGGGGCGTAGTCGCAGACCTCCGAGTCCTTGAGGTAGAGCAGCCGCAGCACCCGGGGCACCACGCCCCGGGTGCGCCAGAGCACCAGCGCGTAGAACTTGAGCTGGAACAACGCCCGGGCCTCGAACGCCTCCCGCGGCGCGCCGCCGGTCTTGTAGTCGACCACCCGCAGCGCCCCGTCGGGCGCCACGTCGAGCCGGTCGACGTAGCCCCGGATCAGCAGCTCCTCGTCGACCACCGCCGAGATCAGGCTCTCCCGCTCGGCCGGCTCCAGCCGGCGCGGGTCCTCCACCGCGAAGTAACCCTCCAGCAGCCCGGCGGCGGAGCGGAGGAACTCGGCCGCGGCCGGGGAGTCGCCGTCGGCGAACAGCGTCGCCAGCTCCGGCTGCTCGGTGACCAGTCGGTCCCACTGCGGGGCCACCAGGTCGCCCGCCGCCGTCGGGGTGCGCCCGGCGGCCGGCAGGTCGAACAGCCGCTCCAGCACCGCGTGCACCAGCGTGCCCCGGGCCTGCTCGACGGTCGGCCGCTCGGGCAGCCGGTCGATGCTGCGGAACCGGTAGAGCAGCGGACAGGTCTTGAAATCCGCCGCCCGCGACGGCGACAGCGAGGCCCGCACCGTCGCCGGGACCTCGGCCGGGGTCGAGGAATGCTGCGTGGTCACCGGTTCCGCCGTCATGCCCGGAAGGTTAGGGCACCGGTGTGACACCACCGCCGTCGCCGCACCGGCGCATGATCCCCGCCGCGTAGCATCGATCCGATGGAGCAGACGAGGCGACCGCGCCGCCGGCCCGACGCGCGGACCGGCCTGACCGTGGGCCGGGTGTTCGGGGTGCCGCTGCACCTCAACGGCTCGATGGTGCTGCTCACCCTGCTGGTCACGGTGCTGTACGCGGAATTCGCCCGCCGCCAGCTCGACCTGTCCCAGCTCGCCGGCTACCTGATCGGCTTCGGCTTCGTGGTCTCCCTGCTCGGCTCGGTGCTCCTGCACGAGCTCGGCCACGCCCTCACCGCCCGCCGCTACGGCATCGGTGTGCGCGGGATCACCCTGGAGCTGCTCGGCGGCTACACCGAGATGGACCGGGACGCCCCGACGCCCCGCGTCGACCTGCTGGTGTCGCTCGCCGGCCCCGCCGTCTCCGCCGTGCTCGGCGTGCTCGCCGTCGCCGCCACCCTCGCCCTGCCCGACCGCACCCTGGCCAACCAGCTCGCCTTCCAGCTGGCCGTGAGCAACGTCATCGTCGCGCTGTTCAACATCCTGCCCGGGCTGCCGCTCGACGGCGGCCGGGCGCTGCGGGCGGCGGTCTGGGCGCTGACCGGCGACCGGCACCGCGGCACCGAGGTCGCCGGCTGGGTGGGACGCGCCGTCGCCGTCGGCACCGCCGCGCTGGTCGCCCTGCTCACCCTCACCCGCGACCTGGCGCCGCTGGCGCTGCCGCTGATGCTGCTCGTCGCGTTCACCCTGTGGCGCGGCGCCGGGCAGTCGATCCGGATGGCCCGGATCAGCCGCCGCTTCCCGCTGATCGACCTGTCCCGGCTGGCCCGGCCCGTGCTCGCCGTGCCCACCGGCACGCCGCTGGCCGAGGCGCACCGCCGCCGCGCCGACGGGAGCACCCCGGGCGCGGCTCTCCTGGTCACCGACACCGCCGGCCGGCCGGTCGCCCTGGTCGACCCGGCGGCGGCGGAGGCCGTGCCCGTGGAACGCCGCCCGTGGCTGGCCGTCGACGCGGTCGCCCGCTCCCTGGCCAACCTGCCCGCGATGCCGGTCGGGCTCGACGGGGAACGCGTGATGGAGACCGTGCAGACCCACCCGGGCGCGCAGTACGTGGTGACCTCAGGCGAAGATGTCGTGGGCATTCTGCACATCGCGGATCTGGCTCAGCTCCTCGAACCTCAACGGAAGATGAACACGTGACCGCAACTCCCCCCGCCGCCCCGGCCGACCCGGGCACCCCGGTGCCCGCCGACACCCCGGCGCTGCCTCCCGTGCACCGCGGCCCGTTCCGGCCCGGCGACCGGGTGCAGCTGACCGACCCCAAGGGGCGGATGCACACGGTCACCCTGGAGCCGGGCAAGGCGTTCCACACCCACCGCGGCATCCTGGAGCACGACGCGCTGATCGGCCTGCCGGACGGCAGCGTGGTCACCACCACCGGCGGCGGCACCGCGTTCCTGGCCCTGCGCCCGCTGCTGTCGGACTACGTGCTCTCCATGCCACGCGGCGCCCAGGTGATCTATCCGAAGGACTCCGCCCAGATCGTCGCCATGGGCGACATCTTCCCCGGCGCCAAGGTCCTGGAGGCTGGCGCCGGCTCCGGCGCGCTGTCCTGCTCGCTGCTGCGCGCGGTCGGCACCGAGGGCGAGCTGCACTCGTTCGAGGTGCGCGACGACTTCGCCCAGATCGCCCGACGCAACGTCGAGGCGTTCTTCAACGGGCCGCATCCGGCCTGGCACCTGCACGTCGGCGACGTCGCCGGCTGCACCGAGACCGGCTTCGACCGGATCATCCTCGACATGCTCACCCCGTGGGAGACCCTCGACATGGTCGAG
The DNA here is from genome assembly GCF_040640035.1 of Micromonospora sp. NPDC023633. Classification (NCBI taxonomy): domain Bacteria; kingdom Bacillati; phylum Actinomycetota; class Actinomycetes; order Micromonosporales; family Micromonosporaceae; genus Micromonospora; species Micromonospora sp. NPDC023633. The sequence continues at coordinate 49,827 of NZ_JBFABB010000037.1, forward strand.
CGGGCCCTGGTGCCCGGCGGCGTGTTCATCGGCTACGTCGCCACCACCCCCCAGCTGTCCGAACTGGTCGAGGCGCTGCGCGAGCGCGGCGGCTGGACCGAGCCGCGGGCCTGGGAGTCGCTGGTGCGCGACTGGCACGCCGAGGGCCTGGCCGTGCGACCGGACCACCGCATGATCGCGCACACGGCGTTCCTGGTCTCCGCGCGTAAGCTCGCCCCCGGCGTCACCGCACCGCCGCGGCGCCGTAAGCCCAGCAAGGGCGCCGAGGCGTACGCCGAACGCCGCCAGGCGCTGCGCGAGGCCGAGGCCGCCAGGCAGGCGGCCGCCGCCTCGGCGCAGCAGACGGCGGCCGAGGACACGGAACGGCCGTGACGGCGCGGCGGGGCGACGAGTAGTGAACGGACGGATCCCGCCCGCCGGCGCGTGCCGGCGGGCCGGGCACGGGGAGGTGGCATGAGCCGGCCCGGCTTCGGCGGGGGTGACCTGCCGGCGGTGTTCCCGGACTGGTCGCCCTACCAGGACCTCGAGTCGGCGGCCCGGGCGTACCTGCGGGACCCCGACGTCGCGCTCGAGGCGCTCGGCGGGGTGCTGCGCGGCGCGTCGGTGCTCGGCTTCACCCTGGAACGCTTCGTCAACGAGGTCAACGGGGTGTGGCAGGAGGTCGTGGTCTGCGACGGCAGCCGCCTCGTCCTCTGGCACGGCGAGGACGTGCCGCCGGGGGAGGGGCCACCGGGGTCGATGACCTCGTCGCTGCGGGTGGTGCCGGTCTCCACGGTGACCGAGGTCGGCTGCCGGCGCCGGCTGACCCGCGACGACGACGGCGGGATCCGGGTCGACAGCATCGACGTCTACCTGCTGCTCACCTCGCTGGACGAGGCGCCGCCCAGCGACGAGGCGGTGGGCGCGCCCCGACACGACGCGCTGCGCTTCGGCAAGACCCTCGACGACGGCGGCGCCGGCCAGATCGCCCGCCTGGAGGAGTTCGCCCGCCTGGTCGCCTCGGTGGTCGGCCGCCCGATGCTCTGAGCGGGTGCGCCCTGCTCTGAGCGGTGCGCCGGCCCGGCCGGGCCCTGAGCCGTACGCCCGGGCTCGCAACGCCCGGGCTCGCACGGCCGGGTCGTCCTCCCGCGCCCGACGACGCGGGAGGACCGGGCCGTCAGTCCTCCTCGGCCTCCGGGCCGGCCACCTCGACGCCGTCGCTGCCGCGCACCACGTGGATGCACTCGCCCGGGCACTCCTTCGCCGAGTCGATCACCTCGAGGCGCAGGTGCTCCGGCACGTCGACCCGGCTGCCCGGCGCCAGCCGCAGCTCACCGTCGGGGCCCTTGACGTACGCGAGCCCGTCAACGTCGAACTCGAAGACCTCGGGCGCGTACTGCACGCAGAGCCCGTCGCCCGTGCAGAGATCCTGGTCAACCCAGACCTGCAACTGGTCCGTCACGACCTCCGCCACGGTGTACCCCCCATGTTCTCCCGTCCCACGCCCCGACGGTACCCGAACGCCCGGACCGGCCCCCCGGGCCACCCTTCGCGATCAAGGTTCGGTGACGAGCGCGTTGCGTGGGACCGAATCGGCCTCATAGCGGCTAGTGTTAGGGCAGAACGTTCAAGCCCCCCGGGGAGGTGGGACGTGGCACGCAGCGACGACGCGGACTCGCGCGCCGCACGGTGGGAGAAGGAGGCCCACGATCTCTCCACGCAGGTCGCGTTCCTTCAAGAGGAACTCGCTCTGGTGCGGCGCAAGTTGACCGAAAGCCCCCGACACGTCCGGCAGCTCGAAGAGCGGCTGGCGGCCACCCAGGCACAGTTGGCGCGGCTGACCGAGAACAACGACCGGCTCGTGAGCACCCTCAAGGAGGCTCGCGCGCAGATCGTGACGCTCAAGGAGGAGATCGACCGCCTCGCGCAACCGCCGAGTGGTTACGGCGTCTTCCTCGCGCGACACGACGACGGCACGGTGGACGTCTTCACCGGCGGACGCAAGCTCCGCGTCGCCGTCTCACCCTCGCTGGACGTCGCCGAGCTGCGGCGCGGCCAGGAGGTCCTGCTCAACGACGCGCTCAACATCGTCGACGCGTTCGGTTTCGAGCGGGTCGGTGAGGTGGCGATGCTAAAGGAGATCCTCGCGGGTCCCGACGGCAGCCCGGGCGACCGGGCCCTGGTGGTCTCGCACTCCGACGAGGAGCGCATCGTGCACCTCGCCGAGACCCTGATCGGTTCGCCGATCCGGGCCGGCGACTCGCTCATGATCGAGCCCCGCTCGGCGTACGCGTACGAGCGGATCCCGAAGAGCGAGGTCGAGGAACTGGTCCTGGAGGAGGTGCCCGACGTCGACTACACCGACATCGGTGGCCTCCACTCGCAGATCGAGCAGATCCGCGACGCGGTGGAACTGCCCTTCCTGCACGCCGACCTGTTCCGCGAGCACCAGCTCCGCCCGCCGAAGGGCATCCTGCTCTACGGTCCGCCCGGCTGCGGCAAGACGCTGATCGCCAAGGCGGTGGCCAACTCGCTGGCGAAGAAGATCGCCGAGCGGGAGGGCAAGGAGAAGCACACCAGCTTCTTCCTCAACATCAAGGGCCCGGAGCTGCTCAACAAGTACGTCGGCGAGACCGAGCGGCACATCCGGCTGATCTTCCAGCGGGCCCGCGAGAAAGCCGGCGAGGGCACCCCGGTCATCGTGTTCTTCGACGAGATGGACTCGATCTTCCGGACCCGCGGCTCCGGCGTCTCCTCCGACGTGGAGAACACCATCGTCCCGCAGCTGCTCAGCGAGATCGATGGTGTCGAGGGGCTGGAGAACGTCATCGTCATCGGCGCCTCCAACCGGGAAGACATGATCGACCCGGCGATCCTGCGCCCCGGCCGACTCGACGTGAAGATCAAGATCGAGCGGCCGGACGCCGAGGCGGCGAAGGACATCTTCTCCAAGTACATCCTCTCCGGGCTGCCCCTGCACCCGGACGACCTGGCCGAGCACGGCGGCGACCCCCAGGCCACCGTCGCGGCGATGATCGACGCGGTCGTGCTGCGGATGTACTCGGAGACCGAGGAGAACCGCTTCCTCGAGGTCACCTACGCCAACGGCGACAAGGAAGTCCTCTACTTCAAGGACTTCAACTCCGGCGCGATGATCCAGAACATCGTCGACCGGGGCAAGAAGATGGCCATCAAGGAGTTCCTCACCTCCGGACGCAAGGGCCTGCGCCTGCAGCACCTCCTCGACGCCTGCGTCGACGAGTTCCGGGAGAACGAGGACCTGCCCAACACCACCAACCCCGACGACTGGGCCCGCATCTCCGGCAAGAAGGGTGAGCGGATCGTCTACATCCGCACGCTCGTCTCCGGCGGCAAGGGCGCGGAGGCCGGCCGGTCCATCGAGACCGCCAGCAACACCGGCCAGTACCTCTGACGGACACCCGCACGGGGCCCGCGACGCGTCGCGTCGCGGGCCCCGTCCCGTCCGTGCCCAGCCCTGCGCCCCCGTCGCCCGGTCTGCCGCGCCCCCTTCCGTCGCGCGGCCGACTACGCTCGACGTGACGGGGGACCGGGTCGGGCGAGCGAAGCGGGTAGGTCGATGAGCGTAAGACGGATCATGGGCACCGAGGTCGAGTACGGCATCTCCGTTCCCGGCCAGGCCGGGGCCAACCCCATGGTCACCTCCTCCCAGGTGGTCAACGCCTACGGGGCGCGTCCGGAACTCAACCGGGGCGGCCGCGCCCGCTGGGACTACGAGGAGGAGTCGCCGCTGCGGGACGCGCGCGGCTTCACCTACTCCGGCGCCGCGTACGACCCGGCCGAGGCACTCGCCGACGAGGACCTCGGGCTGGCCAACGTGATACTCACCAACGGGGCGAGGCTCTACGTCGACCACGCCCACCCGGAATACTCCACCCCCGAGGTGACCAACCCGCTGGACGTGGTGCGCTGGGACAAGGCGGGGGAGCGGGTGATGGCCGAGGCGGCCCGCCGCGCCGCCACCATCCCCGGCACCCAGCCGATCCACCTCTACAAGAACAACACCGACAACAAGGGCGCCAGCTACGGCTCGCACGAGAACTACCTGATGCGCCGCCAGACGCCGTTCGCCGACATCGTCGCGTACCTGACGCCGTTCTTCGTGACCCGGCAGATCGTCTGCGGCGCCGGCCGGGTCGGCATCGGCCAGGACGGCGGGCAGAGCGGCTTCCAGATCTCCCAGCGTGCGGACTTCTTCGAGGTCGAGGTCGGCCTGGAGACCACCCTCAAGCGTCCGATCATCAACACCCGCGACGAGCCGCACGCCGACGCCGACAAGTACCGCCGGCTGCACGTCATCATCGGCGACGCGAACCTGTCGGAGATCTCCACGTACCTCAAGGTCGGCACGACGGCGCTGATCCTCACGATGATCGAGGAGAAGGCGCTCGGCGCCGACCTCGGCATCGCCGACCCGGTCAGCGAGCTGCGCGCCGTCAGCCACGACCCGTCCCTGTCGCACCGCATGCGGCTGCGCGACGGGCGGCGGCTGACCGCCCTGGACGTGCAGTGGGCCTACTACGAGCGGGTCCGGTCCTTCGTGGACGACCGCTACGGCACCGACGCCGACGAGCAGACCCTTGACGTGCTCGCCCGCTGGGAGCGCGTGCTGGACCGGCTGGGCCGTGACGTCATGCTCTGCGCCGACGAGCTGGACTGGGTGGCCAAGCTGCGGCTGCTGGAGGGCTACCGGGAGCGGGAGCAGCTCGGCTGGGGCTCGCACAAGCTCCAGCTGGTCGACCTCCAGTACTCCGACGTGCGCCCGGAGAAGGGCCTCTACCACCGGCTGGTCTCCCGGGGCGCGATGAAGACGCTGCTCGACGACGAGCAGACCCGTACCGCGATGACCGAGCCGCCGGAGGACACCCGGGCCTACTTCCGCGGCCGCTGCCTGGCCCAGTACGCCTCCGAGGTGGTGGCGGCCAGCTGGGACTCGGTCATCTTCGACGTCGGCCGGGAGTCGCTGGTGCGGGTGCCGATGATGGAGCCGGAGCGCGGCACCCGCAAGCACGTGGGCGCGCTCTTCGACCGCTGCCCCAGCGCGAAGGACCTGTTGGAGACCCTCACCGGCGGCTGACCGTCGTCGACGGATTCCCGCCGTGCGCCGAAGCCGGCGCGCGGCGGGCTTTTCGTCGCCTCCGCGAGGTAAGTTGATCGCAGGGCGATCGTGGAGGAGGCAGCAATGGCCACTCGTGACAGCGGCGGGCAGTCGCAGTCGGGCAAGTCGCGTCAGGGCGAGGAGATCGAGGACGTCACCACCGAGGCGAACCCGGAGGTGGCGGAGCGGCACGCCGAGATCACCGAGGACGTCGACGACCTGCTCGACGAGATCGACTCCGTCCTCGAGGAGAACGCCGAGGAATTCGTGCGCGGCTATGTCCAGAAAGGGGGGGAGTGATACTGTATGCCCGATTCGCCTCAAGCGTCGGGCAAGGTATGCCCCCAGTGTGACCGATTGCTGCCCGCCGCCGAGTTCCACCGCAACCGGCGACGGGCGGACGGGCTCGCCTACTACTGCAAGTCGTGTGCGGCGGCTCGCTCGACGGCGAGCCGCCGCAGGCGTGGCATCGGGCCGCAGAAGCGGTCGGCCACCCCGGTCGGCGAAGGGCTCAAGTGGTGCCCGGACTGCGACCAGGTCAAGCCGGTCGACGAGTTTCCGCGCACCACCAAGAGCAGCGGCCGGCACAGCTACTGCAAGCCCTGCCACAACGCACGTGGCAGGGAGACCGCTCAGCGCCTGTACGGCGGCACGCGCGAGTACCACCTGCGGCGGCGCTACGGCGTCGGGGAGAAGGAGTTCCAGGAACTCCTGGCCGAGCAGGGCGGGGTCTGCGCCATCTGTGGTGGCGCGGACCCGCAACATCTGGACCACGACCATCGCACCGGGTGGGTGCGCGGGATATTGTGCTTCAACTGCAACGGTGGTCTCGGCCAGTTCCGTGACGATCAGTCGCGGCTGGCCGGGGCGATCACATATCTGAGAGGAACCACGTGGCAGCGGGTTTTGATCCATCCGGGCGTCTACCAGATGTGTTCACCAACGCGGGGACGTCCTCCTTCACCTCGTTCCTGAGCAAGGTGGCCCCCGAGATGCTGCCCGGCCGCCGGCCACTGCCGCCGGGTATGGCCGCCGACATGGCGCCACACGCGACGACCATCGTGGCCATCTCGGCCGCCGGCGGCGTCGTGATGGCCGGCGACCGGCGGGCCACCATGGGCAACCTGATCGCCCAGCGCGACATCGAGAAGGTGCACCCGGCCGACGCGTACTCCCTGGTCGGCATCGCCGGCACGGCGGGGATCGGCATCGAGCTGATGCGACTGTTCCAGGTGGAGCTGGAGCACTACGAGAAGATCGAGGGCGCGATGCTCTCGCTCGACGGCAAGGCCAACCGGCTCGCCTCGATGATCCGCGGCAACCTGGGCGCCGCGATGCAGGGGCTCGCGGTGATCCCGCTCTTCGCCGGCTACGACCTGGCCGCGAAGGACCCGGCGCGGGCCGGGCGCATCTTCAGCTTCGACGTCACCGGCGGCCCCTACGAGGAGACCGGCTACGACGCGATCGGCTCCGGCTCGCTCTTCGCCCGGTCGGCGCTGAAGAAGCGCTTCCAGCCGGGGCTCTCCATCGACGAGGCGGTCCGGCTCGCGGTCGAGGCGCTCTACGACGCGGCCGACGACGACACCGCGACGGGCGGCCCGGACCTGATCCGGCGGATCTACCCGGTGGTCATGACGGCGACGGCGGAGGGCACCCACCGGCTCACCGACGAGGAGATGTCGGCGATCGCCGAGAGCGTGGTCTCCGGCCGGATGGAGAACCCGGGCGGTTGATCCGCTCCCGCCCGCACCAGTCAGCAGCCGTCAGCACAGCGCCCTAAGGAGAACCGCCGCCGTGGCCATGCAGTTCTACGCCTCGCCCGAGCAGATCATGCGCGACCGCTCCGAGCTGGCCCGCAAGGGCATCGCCCGGGGCCGCAGCGCGGTGGTCCTGAGCTACGAGGGTGGGGTGCTCTTCGTCGCCGAGAACCTCTCCAGCGCCCTGCACAAGGTCAGTGAGATCTACGACCGGATCGGCTTCGCCGCCGTCGGCCGCTACAACGAGTTCGAGAACCTGCGCCGCGCCGGCGTGCGGATGGCCGACCTCAACGGCCTGAGCTACGACCGGCGCGACGTCACCGGCCGGGCCCTGGCGAACGCGTTCGCGCAGACCCTGGGTGCCATCTTCACCGAGCAGTCGAAGCCGTTCGAGGTGGAGATCTGCGTGGCCGAGGTCGGCACCACCGCCGAGGACGACGAGCTCTACCGGCTCACCTACGACGGCTCCGTCAACGACGAGCCGGGCCGGATGGCGATGGGTGGGCAGGCCGAGGCGATCACCGGCGTGCTGAAGTCGCACCACCGCCCGGACATGTCGCTGGGTGAGGCGGTGAAGGTCGCGATGCAGGCGCTGAGCAGCGTCGGGGGAGAGGGCGGCGCCTCCCGGACCATCGCCGCCAACCAGTTGGAGGTGGCGGTCCTGGACCGGCGCCGGGTGGGGCGCACGTTCCGCCGCATCACCGGGGCCGCGTTGACCGCGCTGCTCGACGGCGACAAGGCCGCCGAGGAGCCGGTGTCGGCCCGCCCCGAGGCGCCGACCTCGCCGACCGAGGAGGCGAAGAAGCCCACCACGTCGGCCGGCTCGGCGGACCTGGAGGGTCAGGAGACCCCCGAGGCGTAGCGCAGCACGTCCCGGGCGGGGGGGGGGGGGGCGGCGCGGCGCCGCGGCCCCCCCGCCCCGGGGGGGGGGGGGGCGCGGG
>NZ_JBFABB010000038.1:0-56300 GCF_040640035.1 Micromonospora sp. NPDC023633
AGCAGCACGGTCAGGGAGGCCCAGGCGAGGTCCTGCCGCTCGCTGTCCTTCCCGATCGCGACGTCGGAACCGCCGGCGAAGCCGGGCGCCGCCTTGCCGTCGGGCGAGGCGCCGCGCGCGCCGACGGCCGTCGTTTTCCGGGCAACGCCGGGCAGCGGGCCGAGGGCCGGCGCGGCGACGGTCACTCCTCCGGCGGCCGTGGCGCCGGCGCGACCGGGTCCTCCGGCGGGGGCGGCGCGGCCGCGCGGAGCAGGGCGTTCAGGCCGGCCCGGCGGGCCACCACCGTCAGCCGGTCCCCCGCCACGATCACCAGCCGCGGGTCGGGCGCCCAGTCGAGGCGCTGGCCGGCCCGGGCGTGCGCCAGCAGGCGTACGCTCTCGGCCCGCCCGACCGCGGCGAGCGGCCGACCGTCCAGCGACGACCCGGCGGCGACGGAGACCTCGGTGACCAGCAGCGCGTGCCGGCCGACCGGGATGGTGGCGATCACCGCGCGGTCCAGCAGCGCGGCCGCGAACGACGGCGCGGCGAGGTACGACACGCTGCGCGAGACGCCGATGCCGAAGGCCTGCTGGATGCGTTCGGCGAAGTGGCCGTCGAAGAGGCGCAGCACCACCTGGAGTTCCGGGTTGACGGCCCGGCCGTTGAGCGCCGCCTGGAGGTTGGTCTCGTCGTCGGTGGAGACCACCACCAGGGCCTGGCAGCCCCCCACGGACGCCGACTGGAGCGTCTCCTCCAGCGCGGCGTCCCCCACGATCAGCGGCACGCCCAGCCGCCGGGCCAGCGCCCCACCGCGCGGCTCGGGCACCTTGTCGATGGCGACCACCTCGACGCCGAAGTCGCAGAGCTGGGCCATCACCCGGGTGCCGACGTTGCCCAGCCCGACCACCACCACGTGCCCGGAGCGCTCGGGCTGGATGCGGCCGGAGTGCAGGGCCAGTCGGGCGTTGACGATGCCGTCCACCACCACGGCGGTGATCAGCGGGATCAGCGCCAGCCCGGCCAGGTTGAGCACCACCTGCATGATCTGCTCGCCGGCCGACTTGTCCGGGTTGGGATCCTGCCCGGTCAGCGTGGTCACCAGCGTGAGGTAGAGCGAGTCGGCCCAGTCCTCCTGCGCGGCGTAGCCGTTGAGCCAGCCGAGCACCCCGATCACCACCAGCAGCACGATCACCGCGACGCCGATCTTGCGGGTGGCGAAGCTGCGCACCGCGCGCAGCAGCACCGTCAGGGGGCGGCGACGCCGGCGGGCCCGTCTCAGCCGGCGGGCGGCCAGCTCCGTCCCGGGCGGCGCGCCGGTCGCCTCGGCGATCACCAGGTCGGCCGCGCGCTCGTCGGCGGGCAGCAGCCGGACCTGCTGCGGGTCGCGGGTGTCGGCCACCCCGCACACCACGTCGGTCGGGCGTACGTCGTCGCGGCGGGCCACGTAGAGGGTGCGCCCGCCGTGCCGGAAGTGGGTGGGGGCGACCTCGCCGAGCGCGGCGGCCACGAAGGCGGGGGCGGCCATGGAGGCGTCGGAGAGCACCGCAGAGTCGGGGAAGATCTGCCGCACCCCGTTGGCGAGCCCGGTGTTGAACATCCGCACCACCAGGCGCAGCCGGGGCTCGACCTCCTGCGCGCAGAGCGCGGCGTGCATGTTGCCCACGTCGTCCTGGTGCAGCAGGGCCAGCCCGTCGGCGCCGGCCAGCCCGGCCCGGCGGAAGGTGACCTCGTCCAGCCGGTCGGCGCGGACGACCTCGACGCCCTGGAGGTCGCGCCCGTCGGGCTCGTCCGAGCGCGGTCGCTCGGGCACGACGAGGGTGATCCGGACGCGGCCGGCCTGGAGCTCGGTGGCGAGCAGCGCCCGCACCACCCAGTAGGCGAGGGCGTCGCGGCCACAGATCACGTAGTGCGCCCGCGCGTCCCCGTTGACCCGGAGCCGCCGGCCGGCACGCCGCGCACGATCCAGCAGGGGCTCCGCCATGTGCCGCATCGTAGTCAGCCGGTCGCGCCGCGCGCAGCCCCTTGATCATGAACGCTGGTCGCACGGCATGTCCCCTCCGGGGGCGGGTAGAGCACCGCCATGCAGACGTTCCTGCCGTACCCGGACTTCCTGGCCAGCGCCCGGACGCTGGACCAGAAGCGGCTGGGCAAGCAGCGGGTGGAGACCATCCAGGTGCTGCGCGGGCTGACCTGGCCCACGTACGGCTGGCGCAACCACCCGGCGGTGAAGATGTGGGCCGGGTACGAGGAGGCCCTCACCCGGTACGGGCTGGACGTCTGCGCGGTCTGGTGCGAGCCCGGCCGGGCCGACACCTGCGCGGGCACGATGACCGCCGACCTCGCCGCCGCCTGCGGCCTGACCCGGGTCCGCACCCAGCGGGAGCTGGCCGAGGCCGGGGAGCTGCCGCCCTGGCTGGGCCGCGACGACCTGCATCTGAGCCACCGCTCGTCGCTGCTGCGCAAGGACCCCGCGCACTACGGGCCGATCTTCGGCGACGACGTCCCGCCCGACCTGGAGTACGTCTGGCCCGCCTCGGACCGGCAGCGCCGCTGCCTACCGCCGACGTGAACGGAAGGGCAGCGTGCGGTCGGGGAAGGCGCCCTTCCCGACCGTCGAGCGGGTCAGACTGGAGACCCACCCGCCGGGAAGGTGCACATGGCGCTGTCGAAAGTGGTCGGTCGGCTCATCGGCGTACGCGAGCACGAGGTGGACCCCGGCGGTGGCGGCGCCCCCCGCGTGCCGGGTCCGGTCGAGGCGGTGGTGGTCGGCGGCGGGATCGCGGGCATGTCGGCGGCGGTGGTGCTGGCGGAGCGCGGGGTGACGGTGACCGTGCTGGAGGCCGCGCCGACCCTCGGCGGCCGGCTCGGGGCCTGGCCGGAGACGCTCGCCGACGGCACCCGCCAGATGAACGAGCACGGCTTCCACGCGTTCTTCCGGCAGTACTACAACTGGCGGTCGATCCTGCGCCGCGCCGACCCGGGGCTCGGCTTCCTGCGGCCGGTCCCGGGCTATCCGATCCTGAGCGAGCGGTGGCCGACGGAGGAGTTCGGCAGGCTGCCGCCCGCGCCGCCGATGAACCTGCTGGCGCTGCTGCTGCGCAGCCCCAGCCTGCGCCTGCGGGACCTGCGCGGGATGGACCGGGACGCGGCGCTGCCGCTGCTCACCTACGACCCGCGGCGCACCTACGCCGAGTTCGACGACACCACCGCCGACGCGCTGCTCACCTCGCTGCGGCTGCCCGACCGGGCCCGCGCGATGCTCTTCGAGGTCTTCTCCCACTCGTTCTTCAACCACGAGGCGGAGATGTCGGCGGCGGAGATGATCGCCCAGTTCCACTTCTACCTGCTGGGCAACCCGGAGGGGCTGGCCTTCGACTGCCCCGACGAGGACTACGCGACGGCGATCTGGGAGCCGCTCGCCCGGCACGTGGAGAAGCACGGCGGCCGGGTGGTGACGGACGCCGCCGCCACCGCCGTGACCGGCGAGGGCGCCGGCTGGCGGGTGGCGACCGCCGACGGCACGTCCTACCCGGCCCGGCATGTGGTGCTCGCCGTCGACCCGCCCGCCCTCGCCGCGCTGGTCGCGGCCTCGCCCGGCCTGGCCGGGCACGCGCCCCGGCTGGCGGCGCGGATGCCCGCGTTCGGCCGGCCCGGCCCGCCGTACGCGGTGGCGCGCTACTGGTGCGACGGGGACGTCTCCGCCGACCGGGCGGTCTTCAGCGGGGTGTCCCGGCAGCCCACCCTGGACTCGGTGACCCTCTACCACCGGTTGGAGAACGAGTCCCGCCGCTGGGCCGCACGCACCGGCGGCTCCGTCGTGGAGCTGCACGCGTACGCCTGCGAGGCGGGGGTGCCGGCCGGGGAACTGGCCGAACGGATGCGGGTCGAGCTGGCCGCGCTCTGGCCGGAGGCGGCGAGGCTGCGGGTCCGCGAGCTGCGCGCCCGGGTGGAGGCGCAGGCGCCGGCGTTCACGCCCGGCAGTCACGCCTGGCGGCCGGGGGTACGCACCGACGCCGACGGGCTCTACCTGGCCGGCGACGGCGTCCGGACGGGCTTCCCGAGCGCGCTGATGGAGCGGTCCGCGGCGACCGGGATCATCGCGGCCAACCACATCCTGCGCGCCGAGGGCGGCGCGGCCGAGCCGGTCCGCTCGATCCGGCCCCGGGGCCTGCTCGCCGGGCGGGGATGAGCAAAACGGGCAAAAGGGTCGACCGGCGGGCATAGGCTGACCGTCTGGGATGAGCCGGGAGGTCAGCGGGATGTCGCCGCGCACGGACGACGACCCGCTCGTCGCCGACGTGCCGCGGGACGACGCGTACCCGCTGATCCGGGACGAGCGGGCCTGCGTCGTGACCGCCCTGCGGCTCGGCTGGTGGATGGCCGACGCCTACCACCACGCGCAGACGGCCGACCTGCTCGACCCCGGGGCCGACCGGCCGGCGGGCGCACCGGCGAAGCTGTCCAACCTGACCGAGATGTCGGGGCGGCGGCGCATGCAGATGTACCTGGACGGCGTGGACGTCGCGCTCGCCCAGATCGCCGAGCTGACCCGGCGCGTCGGCCCCGCGCCCGCCACCGCCGACGCGCGGGACCGGGTGGCCGACGGTTCCGGGGACGTCCTGCTGCTCGCCCTCGACGACCTGAACGTGGAGCTGCTGCGCTGGACCATGGCCACCAACCAGCGGGTGGGGCTGGCGTACCGGCTGGGGCGCTCGCTGGCCGACACCGTCCGGTACGGCGAGGCCGTGCGCAACGGCGACGCCGGGCAGGTGGCCCAGCGCTTCGGCGGGCGGCAGTTCGAGATCGGCCGGTGGCTGGGCGAGCTGGCCAGCGTGCTGCCCCCGTACTCGGCCGCGGTGGTCCGCCGGTCGCTGTCGGCGTGGGCGTCGGCGGTCACCAGGGCGGGCGTGGGCGACCCGACCGAGGCGGGACTGCCCGAGCTGGCCCGCGAGCTGCGCAACCAGGGCGAGCTGTGGCGGGGCGTGCTCACCGGCGGGCTGCACCCCAGGGACCTGCTGGACGAGGAGGACTACGCCATCGTCGCCCGAAACCTGATCATCCGGGACCGGAGGCTGGTGGTGCAGGCCGTCCGGGGCATCTTCTGGCCGGTGCTCGTACCGCTGCTCGCGGTGCTGTTCGCCGTCGTCGGGGTGAGCGCGCTCGCCGCCGCCGGTTCGCCGGTGACGCGGGCCGCCGTGGCCCTGCTCGGGTTGGGCGCCGGGCTGGCCGCGATCTGGCGCACCGTCTCGGGACCGGCGCTCACGGTCGCCGGGGAGGTCAACCGGCCGCTGCTGGAGGCCGAGCTGACCGCGCGGATGGCCGTACGCATCGACCGGCCGCTGGCCGCCGCGCGGGCCGCCGGCCGGGCCCGCCGGCAGCGCCGCCCCGACGAGCCGGGGCCTCGATCGAAATCCGTTGCCCCTCTCTCCCCCGCCGACCTACCGTGATCGCGCAAGGTCAACCACCGCCGCGGGAGCTGGTCATGTCGATGTCGCACGTCACCGGTGTGCCGTCGTGCCTGCCCGTGCGTCCGGCGTCGCCGGCGAGCGGCGGCGGTCACCGCGCCGAAGACCCCCGGGGCGGCCGGCCCGACTGACGTGTGCCCGCACGACATCGAGCCGCCCGTCCGCACCCCGGACCGGGCGGCTCTTTCGCTGTCCGGCCCACCCAGATCGTCACCGCCACGAAGGGAGACACCGGTGGACGCCGTCCTCGTCGTCAACGCCGACCTCGGCCCGCTGCACCGGGTCACCGTCCAGCACGCGATCCGGATGCTCTGCCGGCGGGTCGCCGAGATCCACGAGGCCGAGCCGGACCGGCTGATCGGGGTGTTCCCGGTGCCCCGGGTGGTGCGCCTCGTCCGCTACGTGGTGACCCGGTGGCGGTTCAGCGCCGGCCCGGCCTGGTCCCGCGCCGGGGTGCTGCGCCGGGACGGGCGCTGCTGCGCGTACTGCGGAGGGCCGGCCGACACCGTCGACCACGTCCTGCCCCGCTCGCGCGGCGGCCGGAACACCTGGCGGAACACGACCGCCGCCTGCTACGGGTGCAACCAGCGCAAGGGCGACCGGACGCCGACCGAGGCGGGCATGCCGCTGCGGCGCGAGCCGGTGGCTCCGAGCTGGGCGGCGCTGGCCGGGCGGTGACCGACCGGCCGGCGGGAACGGGGGGCCGCGTCGGGGGTACGACCCTCGGCGCGGCGCCCGCCGGCCCCCGGCGGTCAGTGCCCGGCGGGCGGCGTCCAGCCGAAGCGGGGCGGGCGGCGCTCGTGGAAGGCCGCCACGCCCTCGCGGGCCTCGCCGCTGGCCCGGACCTGCCCGTGCCACCAGGCGATCCGGTCCTCGTCCGCCCGCCCGTCGACGATCTCCTTGGCCGCGGCGACGCTGAGCTGCGACCGGGCGACCACGGCGGCGGTGAGCTCGTCCACCCGGGCGGCGAGCCGGTCGCCCGGCAGCACCTCGTCGACCAGGCCCACCCGCAGCGCCCGCTCGGCGTCGACCAGCTCGGCGGTGAAGAGCAGGTGCTTGGCGGCGGCCGGACCGACCAGCCGGGCCAGCCGGCGGGTGGTCGGCGCCGGATACACCAGGCCCAGCCGCGCCGGCGGCACGCCGAAGCGCGCGTCGGCGGCGGCGACCCGCAGGTCGCAGGCGACGGCGAGCTGGCAGCCGCCCCCCACGCACGCGCCCCGGACGGCGGCGACGGTCGGCTTGGCGAAGGCCGCGAGCCGCTCCTCGGCGGCCACCGCGATGCTGGCGTCGCCGGCGTCCAGCAGCTCGTCCAGGTCGCCCAGGTCCGCGCCGGCGCAGAAGGTGTCCCCGGCGCCGGTGAGCACCAGCACCCGGACGGCCGGATCGGCCTCCAGCCCGTCGAGCAGCTCCGGCAGCCGCCGCCACATCCCGGTGGTCATCGCGTTGCGCCGGGCCGGGTTGTGGATCACCACCGTCGCCACCGGCCCGGCCACCTCGACGAGGAGTTCCGCGTCCGCCACCGTCACCACCCCTTCGACCGTCCGCCGGGACCGGCGGCACGTGCGGCGACCATAACGGCGGGGGCCCGGCGACCATCCTGGCGGGGTGGTCGCCGGGCCCGGCGACGTCAGGAGACGTTGAGCGCGGTGTCGTCCACGACGAAGGACGTCTGGAGCGACGCGTCCTCGGTGCCGGTGAACTTCAGGGTCACGGTCTGTCCCTTGTACGCGGCCAGCGACAGCGACTTCTGCGCGTAGCCGGTGGCCTTGTTCAGGTTCGAGTACGTGGCGAGGGTCGCCAGCACCGTCCCGGAGGAGTTGAGCACCTGCACCCGCAGGGTGTCGTACGCGGTGCCGGTGGTGGTCTCCGCCGAGTCGACGTGCAGCCAGAAGCTGAGGTTGTACGACGTGCAGCCCGCCGGCAGGCTCACCGACTGGGCGAGCGTGTCGGTGCGGGTGGTCCCGTACCCGTTCAGCCACGCGCTCCAGGTGCCGGTGCGGGCCGGCTGCGCCGTGCCGTGCTGGCCGATCACGCCCGAGGTCTGCGACCAGGTGGTGGCCCCGGACTCGAAGCCCGGGTTGCCGAGCTTCTGACCCGGGCTGGTGCAGCCGCCCCCGGTGCCGTTCACGGTCAGCGTGTAGGTGGCGCTGCGGGTGACCGAGCCGGCGCCGTTCACGGTGACCGTGTAGGTGCCCGCCGGCGTGCCGGCAGTGGTGGCGACGGTGAGGGTCGAGGAACCGCCCGAGGTCACCGACGCCGGGCTGAACGAGGCGGTCGCCCCGCTCGGCAGGCCGGTGGCCGACAGCGTCACGGTCTGCGCCGAGCCGCTGGTGGTGGCCGTAGCCACGGTGGTGGAGACCGAGGCGCCGGGGTTCACCGCGCCGGAGGTCGGCGAGAGCGAGACCGAGAAGTCGTTGCCGGTCGAGCACGGCGCGTCGTTGCCGGCCACGTTCACCGCGGTCCAGGCCGCCTGGACGGTCCGGTACTCGGTGGAGCAGCTGCCGTACAGGTCGGTCGCGGCGCGCAGGCTGTACGCCCGGGCGGTGTTCGCCGGGTTGCTGGTGTTCACGTAGGAGGTGTTGGAGGTGAAGTACGTGTCCAGCGCCCGCCACCAGATCTTCTCGGCCTTGGCGCGGCCGATGCCCGTCACCGCCGGGGCGGAGCCGCAGATCGGCGAGGTGCCGTACGGGGTGGCCCCGGTGCCCTCGGCGAGGTTGAAGAAGAAGTGGTTGGCCACGCCGGACGAGTAGTGCACGTCCTTGCTCTTCGTGGCGGTCGACCAGCAGCTGTCGCCCGAGCCGTCCAGGGACGGGTTGTACATGTAGCGCAGCGGCGTCCCGTCACCGTTGATGTTGATCTTCTCGCCGACCTGGTAGTCGCCCGGGTCGGCGGGGCTGTTGGCGTAGAACTCGACCATGTTGCCGAAGATGTCGCTGGTGGCCTCGTTGAGGCCGCCGGACTCGCCGGAGTAGGTCAGGCCGCCGGGGACCACGTTCTCGGTCACGCCGTGGCTCATCTCGTGGGCGGCCACGTCGATGGAGACCAGCGGCCGGGAGTTGCCGCTGCCGTCGCCGTAGGTCATCCGGGAGCCGTCCCAGAAGGCGTTGACATAGTTGTTGCCGTAGTGCACCCGGCTGGGCACGCCCCGGCCGTCGCCGAAGATGCCGTTGCGGCCGTGCACGTTCTTGAAGTAGTCGTACGTCCGGGCGGCGCCGTAGTGCGCGTCCACGGCGGCGGACTGCCGGCTGGAGGTGGCGCCGGTGCCCCAGGTGTTGTCGGCGTCGGTGAACGTGGTGCAGGTGGACGTGCCGTTGTTCATGTCGCACGTGGAGCCGTTGCCGCGCAGCGGGTCGATCATCTGGTACGTGCTGCCGGAGAGCGTGGTGTCCACCGTGACGGCGCCCGAGTAGACGCTGTTGCCCGTGCCGGCGACGGCCTCGATCTCGTCGTACGAGCCGATGGTCTTGCCGGTGACGGCGTCGGTGACGACGTGGAACACCGACGGGGTCTGCCCGTCCGGGTGCCAGCCGGTGACGACGGTCTCCCAGGCCAGCCGGCCCTTGCCGGAGCTGGCGTCGACGAAGAGCTCCGGGGCGCCCACGGCGGTGAGCGTGCCGGAGAACTGGGCGCGGGCGGCCTTCTTCGCCGCCGCGGCCGGGACCTTCGCCGTGGTGGGCAGGGTCAGCGGGGCGTCCAGACCGACCGAGGAGCCGGCGTAGCCGCCGTCGGGGGCCGTGTGGATGACGAAGTCACCGCCGTACACCCGCAGGCCCTGGTAGGTCCGGGTGTAGCGGGTGTGCGCGGCGCCGTTCGGGTCCACCTTGGTGCTGTGCACCTGGTAGGACTCGGCGCCGGTGCCCTGGACGGCGCCGGGGTTGGTGCGCAGGACGCTCGCCGCGGCGGCGGCGGGCCCGCCCGGGGCGGGGGCGGTGGGGGGTGCCGCGAGCGCCGGGGTGGCGACGCCGGTCAGCAGGCCGCTGGTGAGCAGGGCTGTACCGACGGCGGCAAGGGGTCTCTTCACGTGCCCTCCTGAACGGGGGTATGCGTGACGGGGGATAGTCACACATGTAGATATAACGATGGGACGACCCAAAAGAGAAGGGGTGATCCGGATTCCGCCCGGGACACTGACCGTTCGGTGGAACCGGGGCCGACGGGAACCGCGCCGGCGCGCCGCGCGTCCGAGCGGCATGAGATCAGCTTCGATGGCCGGGGTCAAGATCGCGCTGGTGGCGACCGTCCTGTCCGGCTGCGCGGCGACGCAGCCGGCGCACCGGGTGCCACCGCCGGAGAGCTTCCCGGCGAGCCCGTCCGCACCCGACCGGCCGACGGCCGCGCCGCCCACCCCCGCACCGACGGCCGCGGCGCGCGTCGTGCTGACCCGGTCGGGCGGGATCGCCGGGCGCGGCGACACCGTGACGGTGGAGCCCGACGGACGGTGGACCGCCGTCGACCGCGCCGGCTCACGGCGTACCGGCCGGCTCTCCGGCGCGGACCTGGACCGGCTGCGCCGGCTCGTCGCCGACCCCGCGCTCGCCGCCGAGGCCGGCCGCCCGTCGACCCCCACCGCCTGCCGGGACGCCTTCAGCTACCGGCTGACCGTCGGGGCGGTGGAGACCGGCTACGTGGACTGCCCGTCCGACGGCGACGCGCCGACGACGGCCCGCGCGACGGCCCGCGCGGTGGTGGAGCTGCTGGTCGGGGCCACCGGCTGAGCGGGGCGCGGGCTCAGAACCGGTAGCACTCCGGCAGGCCGGTGCCGCGCAGCTCGGGCGGCAGGTGGGCGACGTCGTTGACGGCGACCAGGGTGGGCGGCCCGTCGGAGCGGTAGCGGATCACCGTGAGCCCGCAGTGCTGCGCGTTGAGCCCCAGCCAGCGCCGCTCCGGCGCGTCGAGCGCATGCCGGACGAACCAGGCGATCAGGAACGTGTGCGTGACGACGAGGTCCCGCCGGTCGCCGTCCACCGGCGCGGTGGCGAAGCGCCGCACGGCTGCCGCCGCCAGTCGCGGCCCGTCGGCCCGCTCGGCCGGAGAGAAACCCGCCAGCAGCCGGGCGTACGCGGGCGGCAGGCCGGCCGGGTCGGTGTCGTGCGGCAGGTGGTCGCCGACCTCCTCGGCGGCGTACACGCCGGTCCCGGGCAGCGACGCCGCGACCAGCTCGGCGGTCTCGGCGGCGCGACGCAGCGGGCCGTGGTGGACGGCGTCGACGGGCACGCCGCGCAGCCGCTCGCCGAGCAGCGTCGCCTGCCGGCGGCCCCGTTCGGACAGGCCGGTCGTTGGCGGGTCGACGTCCGGCGGTGTCCCCGCCGGCCGGTCCTGCTCGCCGTGCCGGGCCAGGTAGAGCAGGCGGGTCCCCACGTCGTCCCCCTCGTACGCGACCGGAGGCGTGCCGCCGGCGGCACGCCTCCCGATCATGGCCCCTCGGCGCCAGGGTCAGCCCCGGGGGAACATCTGGCCGATGCGGATCTTGTTGCCGAACGGGTCGCGGATGCCGAAGTCGATCCCGTACGGGCGCTCCATCGGCTCGTCGGTGATCTCGACGCCCTTGGCGACCAGGTCCTCGTACGTCTTGTGCGCGTCGTCGGTGGTCATGAAGAGGTACCCGCCCAGGGCCCCCTTGGTGAGCAGCTCCCGGACCTGCTCGGCGGTGGCCGGGTCCAGAGCGGGCGGGCCCGGCTTCTCCAGCAGGATCTCGCGCTCCGGGTCGCCGGGCAGGTTCACCGTCAGCCAGCGCATGAAGCCGAGATCCTGGTCGGTGTTGACCTCCAGGCCGAGCTTTCCCACGTAGAAGTCGAGGGCCTCGTCCTGGTCGAGGACGTAGATCTGGGAGCGGCTGATCGCGTTCATCGTCATGCCGGGAACGCTACGGGGCCGCCCCGACCTGCTGCTTATCCAAAACTGACCTCTGCTAGCCGAAGCTGCTGGGCCGGGTCCAGGCCTTGGTGAAGCAGGTCGGCACGGCTGCGGACGGCGCCTTGCGCCGGCGGTACTCCGACGGCGGCTCGCCGACGATCTGACGGAACGTGCGGCTGAACGTGCCCAGGCTGGAGAAGCCGACCGCGTAGCAGACATCGGTGACGTCCCGGTCGGTGTGCAGCAGCAGGTACATGGCCCGCTCCACCCGCCGCCGCTGGAGGTAGCGGTGCGGGGTCTCGCCGAAGGTGGCCCGGAAGGTGCGGATGAAGTGCGCCTCGGAGACGTACGCGATGCGGGCCAGGGCGGGGATGTCCAGCGGCTTGTCGTACGCGCGGTCCATGGCGTCGCGGGCGCGCAGCATGGCCCGGTTCGACTCCTCCGCCGCCCTGCTCACGCCGCCCAGCATAGGGTGCCGCCACGCGGGGCCCGCTACCTCGGCGCCATCGCGAGGATGGTGTCGAGGCCGTGTCGAACAAGTCGTCGTCCCATCGAGCGTCGTCGAGATGGCCGGAGGCGCGCCGGGGCCACCTGCCGTTCGGCCACGGCACCGGCCGGGCCGCGTCGTGGCGGCCCACCGCGCGCGTCGGCTGTCGTGACCGCCGCTGCGGCCGGCGCTGCATCCGCGCCGCCCTCGGTGACAGGCCGGTCGACCGCACGGACGGACGACAGCGCCGAGCGCGACGTGACTGATGGAATTGGAGCCCCCGGCCGGGATCGAACCGGCGACATCTCGCTTACAAGGCGAGTGCTCTGGCCAGCTGAGCTACAGGGGCGTGTGGTGCCGACGTCAGCATAGCGACTGACGTCCGGATTTCCCCCTCGGCAGGCCCCCCGAGCACCGGAAACGTCGCCGACCCACCGCGAAGTACCGGTATCGGCGGTCGATTGATGTCCGCCCGTGCCCGAGTGCCCGGAATGTCTATGGAACCTGTCCCATCCCGTGCTCCCCGCCTTGGCACGTGGCGAAAAGCCGTTTACCGTGCAGTGACACGGACGACATCTCGATCATCGAGAGGCTGCCCGTGGGCCGGCGCGTTCCCGTGCCGGCCGCTCCTTCACTCGGATCGTCCGGCACGTTCCTGCCGGTGAAAGGAAGCAGCCCACCATGGCTACGGTCACCTACTCCAAGGCGTCCCGGATCTACCCGGGCCAGGAGCGTCCCGCCGTCAACCAGCTGGACCTGGAGATCGGCGACGGCGAGTTCCTCGTCCTGGTCGGCCCCTCCGGTTGCGGCAAGTCCACCAGCCTGCGCATGCTCGCCGGCCTGGAGGACGTCGACCAGGGCTCGATCCACATCGACGACCGGGACGTCACCCACCTGCCGCCGAAGGCCCGCGACATCGCGATGGTCTTCCAGAACTACGCCCTCTACCCGCACATGACGGTGTACGAGAACATGGCGTTCGCGCTCAAGCTGCGCAAGACCTCGAAGGCCGAGATCGACCGGCGGGTCAAGGAGGCGGCGGCGCTGCTCCAGCTGGAGGAGTTCCTCGGCCGCAAGCCGAAGGCCCTCTCCGGTGGTCAGCGCCAGCGGGTGGCCATGGGCCGGGCGATCGTCCGCGAGCCGCAGGTCTTCCTCATGGACGAGCCGCTGTCGAACCTCGACGCGAAGCTGCGTGTGCAGACCCGTACCCAGATCGCCTCGCTGCAGGCCAAGCTGGGCGTCACCACCGTCTACGTCACCCACGACCAGGTCGAGGCCATGACGATGGGCCACCGGGTGGCGGTCATGCTCGACGGCGTGCTCCAGCAGGTGGACACCCCGCGGGCGCTCTACGACACCCCGGCCAACGTCTTCGTCGCCGGCTTCATGGGCTCCCCCGCCATGAACATCAAGACCGTGCCGCTGACCGAGCAGGGCGCCGCGTTCGCCGACCTGCAGATCCCGCTCACCCGTGAGCAGGTCGAGGCGGCCCGCGCCGACGGCGGCAACAACAAGGTGACCGTCGGCTTCCGCCCCGAGGACTGCGACCTGGTCAGCCCGACCGAGGGCGGCATGCCGGTCGTCGTCGAGCTGGTCGAGGACCTCGGCTCGGACGCCAACATCTACGGCCACGCCGCGCTGGAGGGCAACAACGAGCGCTTCGTGGTCCGTACCGACCGGCGCACCATGCCGAACATGGGCGACACCGTGTTCGTCAAGCCGCGCGAGGGCCGCAGCCACGTGTTCAACGCGGGCACCGGCAACCGCATCTGACGTACCACCGCGAAAGGGGCGGCCCGCCGTTGGCGGACCGCCCCTTTCCGTGTCTGCGGGATCAGCCCTCGGCCGCCCGGCGGCGGGCCACCTCGGCGAGGGTGACGGCGGCGGCGACGCTCGCGTTGAGCGACTCGACGTCCGAGACCATCGGGATGCTGACCGTGAGGTCGCAGGTCTCGCCGACCAGCCGGGAGAGCCCCCGGCCCTCGGAGCCGACCACCACGACCAGCGGGCCGACGGCGGCCTCCAGGTCATAGAGGTCCGTCTCGCCGTCGGCGTCCAGGCCCACCACCAGGAAGCCGGCGTCCTGGCATGCCTTCAACGACCGGGTCAGGTTGGTCACCTGGGCGACCGGCACCCGCGCCGCCGCGCCGGCACTGGTCCGCCAGGCGGTCGCGGTGATCCCGGCCGCCCGCCGCTCCGGTACGAAGACGCCCTGCGCGCCGAAGGCGGCGGCGGACCGGATCACCGCGCCGAGGTTGCGCGGGTCGGTCACCCCGTCCAGCGCCACCAGCAGCGGGGCGGCCTGCTCCAGCGCCGCCGCGACGAGGTCCTCGAACGGCTCGTACGCGAACGGCGGCACCTGGAGGCCGATGCCCTGGTGCAGCACGCCGCCGGTCATCCGGTCCAGCTCGGCCCGGCTGACCTCCAGGATCGCGATGCCCCGGTCGGCGGCGGTCCGGACGATCTCGTTGACGCGGTCGTCGGCGTCGATGCCCTGGGCGGTGTAGAGCGCGGTCGCCGGCACCTGGGCGCGCAGCGACTCCAGCACCGGGTTGCGCCCGACCAGCAGCTCCGGCGTGTCCTTCGACGGGTTGGACTTGCGGCCCGGGGCGACCCGGGGGCCGCCCCGACCGGCGGGCCTGGCGCCCCGGCCGCCGCCCGTGCCGCGCCCGCCGCCGGTCGGCGTGCCCCGGCCACCGCCCTTGCCCCAGGTGGTGTCCTTGCTGCCCGGCTGGCCGATCTTGGGCGCGCGGCCCTCCTCGGCCGCCGCCCGGCGCTCCTTGTCCTGCTTCCAGGCGGTGCGCTGGGGCAGCTTCTCGGTGCCCGAGTAGGCCTTGTGCCAGGGCCGCTCGTCGGCGGGCAGGGTCCTGCCCCGCCCGGCGAGGGCGTCCTTGTTCTTGCCACCGGAGCCCTTGGGGGCTCCCGCCTTCGGCGTCAGACGCCGGCCACGGCGCTGCGAGTTGCCGGCCATCAGTCCTGCTCTCCAATAGTCCAACGGGGGCCCTGGGGGGTGTCCTCGACCACCACGCCGGCCTGCTTGAGCTGGTCGCGTACGGCGTCGGCGGCGGCCCAGTCCTTGCGACCGCGGGCCTGTGCGCGCTGCTCCAAGGCCAGCGCGACCAGTGAGTCCACCACGCCGCGCAGGTCGTCCGTGCGGCCGCCACCGGTCCACGCCGGGTCGAGGGGGTCGACCCCGAGGATATCCAGCATGGCGCGGGCCGCGGCCAGCGCCGTGCGGACGGTCACATCGTCGCCGCCGGTCAGGGCGGTGTTGCCGTCGCGGACCACCTCGTGCAGGACGGCGAACGCGGCGGAGGTGTTCAGGTCGTCGTCCATGGCCGCCGCGAACGCGCCCGGCAGCTCACCGAGCTGGCCGGCGCCGACGCGCTCGACGGCCCGCTGCACGAATCCCTCGATCCGGCGGTACGCGACGGCGGCCTCGCGCAGCGCGTCCTCCGAGTAGTCGATCCGGGACCGGTAGTGCGCGGCGGCGTAGTAGTAGCGCAGCTCCACCGGGCGCACCCCGAGCGAGTCGACGTACGTCAGGTCGAGGGCGTTGCCGAGCGACTTGCCCATCTTGGCGCCGCCGATGCTGAGCAGCCCGTGGTGCACCCAGTAGCGGGCGAACGGCAGCCCGGCGGCCTGCGATTGGGCGATCTCGTTCTCGTGGTGCGGGAAGGTGAGGTCGAGCCCTCCGCCGTGGATGTCGAACTCGGCGCCGAGGTAGCGCCAGCACATCGCCGAGCACTCGATGTGCCAGCCCGGTCGGCCCCGCCCCCACGGCGACGGCCAGTAGGCGTCCGCCGGCTCGTCGGGCTTGGCGCCCTTCCAGAGCGCGAAGTCGCGCGGGTCGCGCTTGCCCCGGTCGGGGGCGTCCCCGGCCGACTGCATCGCGTCCGGCGACTGCCCCGACAGGGAGCCGTACGCCGGCCACGAGCAGACGTCGAAGTAGACGTCGCCGGAGTCGTCGGTGGCCGGGTAGGCGTGCCCGTCGGCGATCAGCTTGGCGATCAGCTCGTGCATCTCCGGGATGTGCCCGGTGGCCCGCGGCTCGTACGTCGGGGGCAGCACGTTGAGCGCCCGGTAGGACTCGGCCAGGATCAGCTCGTTGGCGTACGCGATCGACCAGAACGGCCGGCCCCGCTCCATCGCCTTGACCAGGATCTTGTCGTCGATGTCGGTCACGTTGCGGATGAAGGTGACCTCGTAGCCGGCGGCGAGCAGCCAGCGGCGCAGCACGTCGTAGTTGACGCCGGAGCGAAGGTGACCGATGTGCGGCGGGGCTTGGAGGGTGAGACCACACAGGTAGACCCCCACCTTGCCGGCTTCCCGCGGGACGAAGTCCCGCACCGATCGGGTGGCGGTGTCATACAGGCGTAGCGTCACCGTACAAGGGTAGCCGTCCACGCATTCCGGGGTTGTCCGGAGCCGGGTCGTACGCTGCTGGTCGTGGAGACGACGGCGCGGGGCGGGGAGACGGCGCAGACGCTGGACCGGGGGCTGCGACTGCTGCACCTGGTGGCCGACGCGCCGGGCGGGCTGACCGTGACCGAGGCGGCGAACCGGCTGGGCGTCGGCCGCGCGGCGGTGTATCGGCTGGTCGGCGCGCTCGCCGCGCACGGCATGCTGCGCCGCGACGGCGACGGCCGACTGCGCCTCGGCGCCGGGGTGCTGCACCTGGCGCGGCGGGCCCAGCCGCTGCTCGCCGAGGGGGCGCTGCCCGCGCTGCGCCGCCTCGCGGAGCAGGCCGGCGCGACCGCCCACCTGACGGTGGTCGAGGGCGGCGAGGGGGTCGCGCTCGCCGTGGTCGAGCCGAGCTGGACGTCGTTCCACGTCGCGTACCGGACGGGGGCGCGGCACCCGCTGGAGCGCGGTGCGGCCGGGCGGGCCATCCTCGCCGGCCGGGCGGGCGCCGCCGGCCCGGTGAGCACCGCCGGGGAACTTCAGCCCGGGGCGTACGGGGTGGCCGCCCCGGTGCTCGGCGTGCCGGGCCTGGAGGCGAGCGTCGGGGTGGTGGCGCTGGCCCCGCTGGACGCCGAGGTGGTCGGCGCGCAGGTCCTCGCCGCCGCCACCACCATCGCCGCCGCCCTCTCCTGAGCCGCGACCTTCCTTACCCGAGTCACCGCCCTTCCCGGGCCGTCGCCCGCCCAGGTCCGGGGCGGTCCCCTACCACATCAGGCGGCCGCCGGGCCGGTTGTCCACAGTCGGCGCTGCGCGGGGCGGCCCCGGTTGTCCACAGGGGTGCCGGGCGGGGCCGGACGGCGGGCACGCTGCCCACATGCCACCTCCACCGCACCGGCCCGCCGTCCTGGCCTGGCAGGTCTTCCGCGGCTCCGACGCGATCCGACAGGGGCTGGTCACCGAGCACCAGCTGCGCAGCTCGGCCTGGCTGCGACTGCGCCACGACGTCTACGCCGACGCCCGGCTGGACCGGGACCACGCCCTGGCCTGCCGGGCCGCCGTCCTGCGGCTGCCGCCCGAGGCGGTCGTCGCCGGCCCCTCGGCGGCCTACCTGCACGGCGTCGAGCACGCCGCCTCCTTCACCGACGACGTGCACGTCCTCGTCCCGAGGGCGATGCGCCTCGGCCCGCAGCGGGGCCTGCGCGTGCACTCGACGGGCCCGGCCACGTCGCCGTCGTACGCGCCCGTGCGATCCCGAGGGGCGGGCGACGGTCCGGGCGTGCCGGGCCGCCCGCCCGCCGACCGCCGAAACGTCGCGGTCCGCCCACCCGGCGGGGGCCGGAGGACGGCGGCCCGTCCGTCCGCCACCGGCCGGAGCAGCGCGGTCCTTCCGCCCTCGGGCGGCCTGCTGGTGGCGGAGCTGCGGACCGCCGGCGCGCCGGCCCGCACGGATCCCACTGCGGCGGCGTGGGAGACGGCGGTCTGGTTGGAGCCGCTGCGGGCGGTCGGCATCGTCGACTCGCTGCTCCGGCAGGGGCTGACCAGCCGCGAGGCCCTCGTCGGCGTCGCCGACCGCAACGCCGACCGGCCCGGCGGTCGCCGGGCACGCTGGGTGTTCGAGTTGGCGGATCCGGGCGCCCGGTCGCCGGCGGAGTCCGAGTTGCGGGTGCGGCTGGTGCTGGCCGGGCTGCCGCGCCCCGCCGTCCGGCACCCGGTCCGGGTCGCCTCCGGGCTGGTCCTGCACGCCGACCTGGGGTGGCCGGCGTACCGCGTCGCCGTCGCCCCGGACGGGCGGCACGCCGGGGCCGGTGGCGGGCACCTCGACCGGATCGCCCAGCTGGTCGGTGCCGGCTGGCTCGTGCTGCCCGTCACCGGCAGGCGACTGCGCCACGACTTCCCGGGCGTCCTGCGCGAGGTGCGCGCCGCGCTCGGCGCCCGGGGCTGGCGCCCGTGACCGACGTTCCCCCCACCGTGCGCCCGATCGGCCGCCCGCCGCCGGACATGCGAGGCCCGGCCAGGGTCGGCCAGGCCCCCGTCTTCATCCACAGTCGGGGGCGGCAGGGCGGCCGCCGGCGAGGGCCTGGGCGCTACCATCGGGGCGTTCGCCGCCGGTCTGGTTCAGGTCACGGCAGGGCGGGCTCGGTGGCGCGCGGCTCCGGGCGACCCTCGGCGCGGGGGGCGCGCAGCTCGTCGACGCGCACCAGGGCGACCCCGGCGACGATCAGGGCGCCGCCGAACAGTTGCACCACGGTGGGCAGCTCACCCAGCACCAGCCAGGCGATCAGGACGGCGAACATCACCTCGGTCAACCCGACGAACGACGACAGCCGGGCGCCGAGGATCCGGGTGCCGGCGATCCCGGCGAGGTACGCGACGACGGCGGCGACCAGCGACAGGCCGACCACCGGCACCAGCCAACTGGTCTGCTGCCCGGCGAAGGTGACCTCGCCGAAGGCCGCGCGCAGCGGCAACGCGCCGACCGACCCGAGCAGCAGCAGGACGGCGGCCCCGACGGCCATGCCGCCGCTGGCCAGGGCCACCGAGGGCAGCTCCTCGTCGACCCGCCCGGCGAGCACGAAGTAGCCGGCGAGGCCGACGGCCGCCCCGAGCCCCCAGAGCACGCCCACCGGGTCGAGCCGGCCGGCGCCGGTCAGGTCCAGGACGAAGAACAGGCCGGCGAGGGCCGCCACCGAGCCGGCGACGGTCAGCCGGCGGGGACGCTGCCCGTGGACCAGCCACATCCAGCCCACCACCAGGACGATGCCGAGGTACTCCAGCAACAGCGCGACCCCGACCGGCAGGTAGCGGACCGCGTTGAAGAAGCAGACCTGGGCCGTGGCGACCCCGAGCAGCCCGAACACGCCGATCGCGGCGAGGTTGCGGCGCAGCACGTCCCATTTGCCGCGCAGGGAGAGCACGGCCGGGACCGCCACGACCAGCGCGGCGATGCCGACCCGGGCGGCCACGGCCGCTTCGGCCGACCAGCCGGCGTCGATGAGGGACCGGGCGAACGTGCCCGACGTGGCGAAGGTGACGGCGGAGAGGAGGGCGAGGCCGAGGCCGAGGCCGGCGGCGGGTGGTTGACGCATCGATCCACTCCCACTGTCATGAGTAAACTGCCACTACGCTCGTGACGCTATGCGGGCACCCCGACAGGAGTCAAGTTGCTTTTCACCCATGACACGGAATGCTCCCTGACTGCCATGGCCGCCCTGGTCAACACAGCCGGCCGCGACGGTGAGGGCCTGCCCGACGTCGCCGCCCTGGACGCGTTCTTCGTCGCCCACACCTACAGCGGGCGGCACGAGCACACCGAGGACGAACTGCGGGCGGTGCGCGACCTCCGGCCCCGGCTGCGCCGTGTCTGGTACGCCGACACCGAGGGGATCGTCTCCATCGTCAACGGGCTGCTCCGCGAGAACGACGCGCTGCCGCAGCTCATCACGCACGACGACGAGCCGTACCACATCCACGCCGTGCCGCGCGACGCGCCGCTGGCGACCCGGATGGCCGTCGAGGCCGCAATGGCGCTGGCGGATCTCGTACGCACCGGGGAGCTGCGCCGGCTGCGGATCTGCGACCACCCGGACTGCGAGAACGTGCTCGTCGACCTGTCGAAGAACCGGTCCCGACGGTTCTGCGACGCGGGCTGCGGCAACCGCGCCGCCGTCACCGCCTACCGCGCCCGCAAGGCCGCCGGCGGGCGCTGAACCGAAGGTGGGGAATCGTCAGCGACACGGCCCGTCCCGGGACCGGCTGCCCCCGGCCTTTGAGCTGATGTCGCAGACGACTCACGCTAGACCGACAACAGGCACCGAAGGCGAGAGCACACCGGACGACACCACGCGTCGGCGACGCGAGGGCCGTGATGTCGTAGACGATTCAGCTCCGAAGGCTCGCGGCAGCATCGCCTCGACCAGCCCCGCCGGCATCGCCTCCCGGAACGCCGCCGAGATGCCGAGCCCCACCGGGCCGGACCAGCCGGCGGCACCGGCACGGCTCAGGGGTGGGTCATCCGGAGCAGGTCGAGCGCCTCGTCGAGCTGGGTCTCGGTCAGCTTGCCCGAGTCGACGTGCCCCCGGGCGATGACCACCTCGCGGATGGAGATCTGCTTGGCCAGCGCCTCCTTGGCGATCGAGGCGGCCTCGTCGTACCCGAGGTGACGGTTGAGCGGGGTGACGATCGACGGCGAGCCCTCCGCGTACGCCAGGCAGACCTCGGCGTCCGCGACCAGGCCGACCACCAGCCGGTCGGCGAAGAGCCGGCTCGACGCGGCGAGCAGACGGACCGACTCCAGCAGGTTGCGGCCCATCACGGGAAGCATGACGTTCAGCTCGAAGTCGCCCTGGGAGCCGGCGAACCCGACGGCGGAGTCGTTGCCGATGACCTGGGCGCAGACCTGCCGCATCGCCTCGGCGACGACCGGGTTGACCTTGCCCGGCATGATCGACGAGCCGGGCTGGAGGTCGGGGATGCGCAGCTCGCGCAGCCCGGCGCGGGGGCCCGAACCCATCCAGCGGATGTCGTTGGCGATCTTGTAGAGGCCGACGGCGATCGTGCGCAGCTGCCCGGAGGTCTCCACCAGCGCGTCCCGGGCGCCCTGCGCCTCGAAGTGGTTGCGCGCCTCGGTCAGCGGCAGCCCGGTCGAGCCGCGCAGCTTCTCGATGACCTTCGCGGCGAAGCCGAGCGGGGTGTTGATGCCGGTGCCCACCGCCGTGCCGCCCAGCGGCAGCTCGGCCAGCCGGGGCAGCGCCCCCTCCAGCCGCTCGATGCCGTAGCGGATCTGGGCGGCGTACCCGCCGAACTCCTGCCCGAGGGTCACCGGCGTGGCGTCCATCAGGTGGGTGCGCCCGGCCTTGACCACGGTCTCGAACTCCGCCGCCTTGCCCTCCAGCGCCTCCGCCAGGTGGGCCAGCGCGGGCAGCAGGTCCCGCGCGACGGCCTCGGTGGCGGCCAGGTGGATCGAGGACGGGAAGACGTCGTTGCTGGACTGCGAGGCGTTCACGTCGTCGTTCGGGTGCACGTCGCGGCCCAGCTCCCGGCTGGCGAGCGTGGCGATGACCTCGTTGGTGTTCATGTTCGACGACGTGCCGGAGCCGGTCTGGAACACGTCGATCGGGAACTGGTCGTCGTAGCCGCCGTCGGCCACGTGCGCCGCGGCGGCGGCGATCGCCGCGGCCACGTTCGCGTCGATCACGCCCAGCTCGCCGTTGACCTCGGCCGCCGCCCCCTTGATCTGGGCCAGCGCCCGGATCTGGGCCGGCTCGATCCCCCGGCCTGAGATCGGGAAGTTCTGCACCGCGCGCTGGGTCTGCGCGCGCCACAGCGCCTCGGCGGGCACCTCCACCTCGCCCATCGAGTCGCGTTCGATCCGGTAGCCCGTCGCCTCTGGAGTCGTCACGCGTACCATCCTGCCGCGCCGCGCGCCGACGTGCAGATGATCGCGGCGAGCCGGGCCGGCGCCGGCGGTCACGGCGCCCCGGACGAAAGCCGACAGCGTTCCGAGAGCGGATCGACAGTCCTCACACCGACACTCGTGACCGGGTCGCCGCCGACGGCGACCGAACGGGGGCGGTGCGCCCGCCGACTCCTCAGGTCGGGCGCACCGACGTCACTCGAAAAGCCGAGCGCCTTCCGCGGACGACGTCGTCGAGTACGTCTACAGCTTCGACTACGGCGACCCGCAGACCGTTGCGGCCGGCGGGGTCGTCACGGACGCGCAGTACTACTCGTTCCGGGTCGACCCGCAGAGCCCACTGGTCACCTCCGACGTCTTCAGCTACCAGGGCGGCGCGTGGTCGGCCAGACCGGCGACTTCGTGTTCACCGCTCAACTGCCGGGAACCACCACGTTCCTGTACTCCTTCGACGGCGGGCCGGAACAGTCCGTCGCGGCCGGGCCCGACGGCACGGCCCGGGTCAGCTGGACGGCGGATTCGGCGTACGGCCACCACCTGACCGTACGGAGCCGGACGGCGGCCGGGGTCGTGTCCGGTGAGACGTACTACAACATCTGGATCGACTGGAACTGACGGGCAGGAGCCCTGAGGGGCGCCGGGCTTGCTCCCCGGCGCCCCTTCGCGTACCCGGCCCGGACCGACCGGGCGCGCCCGGGTCGGTCGAAAGTCCGGTGCGTCCCACGTGGTCATGAATCTAAGATCGTGGAAGTATTCGCACTCCATCGGGGGTCTTCCATCTTGCACGGACAACGGGGTTCCACCGGCGTGCCCGCCGTACGCCGTCGGCGCGTTCCGCGCCGACTTCTGGCCACCGGCCTCACCGCCCTGCTCACCGCCACCAGCGCCCTGGTCGTGACCGCCACGCCGGCATCCGCCGGGACGAGCCGGTTCATCCTGCCGACCAGCGGCAGTTGGACGGACGCCCGTCAGCCGTCGACCGCTTTCCCGGAGACCGACGGCACCGTGCCGGTCGGCACCTGGGAGTCCGGCGACGACAGGCACATCTCGCGGGCCTACTTCACCTACAACCTCTCTCCGTTCCAGGGCAAGCACATCATTCGTGCCCTCGGTCTCAGCGAGGAGACGGCGGTCAACGACTGCTCGAAGCCACGCGAAATCGAGCTGTGGCGGACCGACGTACCGACCAGCGCACCGACCTGGGAGACGTCACCCGCGGTTCGAGAGAAGATCGCCGACATCGCGCCGACCGCTCCTTGCCGGGGGCAGCTGGAAGTGCCGCTCACCGAGGCGGTACGGCAGGCGGTCGAGGCCGGACAGACCTCGATCACCTTCATGACACGGATCGCCGGAGATCACGAGGAGAAGCTGCCCTACGGCCGCTGGATCAGGGAACTCGGCATCTCCATCGAGGCGAACACGCCGCCGGACGTACCGACCGACCTGGGAGTCAACGGGCTCCCCTGCGCCGACGAGCTGCACATCGGCACGACCACGCCGTACCTGGCGGCGAAGGTCACCGACGCGGACGCGGCACCGTCGAACGCCGAGCCGGTGACCGCCACCTTCGCCTGGTGGCCGGTGACCGACCCGACCAGGCGGACCGAGTCGACATCCCCGGCCAAGGCCGCCGGGTCGTCTTTCTCGTACAACGTTGCGGCCGGCCAGATGGTCGACGGGACGTACGCCTTCGCCGTCCGGGCCACCGACAGGACGGGCGACACCTCCGCCTGGTCGGCGGAGTGCCGGTTCACCGTCGACAGCACCAGCCCCGCCCAGCCGACGGTCAGCTCCACGGACTACCCGGCCGACGACGGCTGGTACGGCGGTCCCGGCATCCCGGGCCAGTTCACCTTCTCCGCCGGCGGCGACACCGACACGGTCAAGTTCCGGTACGTCCTGGCCGGGCAGCCGACGATTGAGGTGCCCGTGGACGCGCCGGGCGGCTCGGCGACCGTCACCATCACGCCGGACCGGGACGGGCCGAGGACGCTCACCGTCGAGGCGGTGGACCGCGCGGGCAACCGCTCCCCGGCCACGAGCTACGTGTTCCGGGTGCGCACCACCAGCCCGACGATCACCGACGGCAACCCGACGGCCGGGTACGGCCAGCCGCGCACCCTGACCTTCTCGCCCCGGATGGAGAACGTCGTCGAGTACACCTACCGGCTCAACGACGGGCCGGAGCAGACCGTCGCCGCGGTCGCCGACGGCACGGCCACGGTCACGATCACGCCGACCAGGCCGGGCTACAACGACGTGTACGTCCGCAGCCGGACGGCCGGTGACCTGCCCTCCGGCGAGGGCACCTACCGGTTCTACCTGGCGACCAAGCCCACGGTCAGCTCCGTCGAGTACCCGATCAACAAGTTCCAGGGGGCGGTCGCCGGCACGCCGGGGACGTTCGTCCTCCAGGCCGGCATGCCCGGCGTGGCGGAGTTCGTCTACTCCTTCGACGGCCAGCCGGCCCAGACGGTCGCGGCGGGCGCCGACGGGTCGGCGTCGGTGGGCTACACCCCGACGACCGCCGGGATCCACCGGATCACCGTCCACACGCGGACCGGCGACGGGATCGTGTCGGAGACCTTCAGCGGCACGTTCTACGCCAGCCGGGCCAGCTGACCCACGCGAACGACGAGGGGCGCCGGGCGACTGCCCGGCGCCCCTTCGCGTACGTCGGGGTCAGCGGCGGCCGACCGTCAGCACCGGCTTGGTCACCTCGGCGAAGAAGTCGTTGCCCTTGTCGTCGACCACGATGAAGGCCGGGAAGTCCTCCACCTCGATCTTCCAGACCGCCTCCATGCCCAGCTCCGGGTATTCCAGGACCTCGACGTGCTTGATGCAGTCCTGCGCGAGCCGGGCCGCCGGACCGCCGATCGAGCCCAGGTAGAAGCCGCCGTGCTGCTGGCAGGAGCGGGTGACCTGGGCGGACCGGTTGCCCTTGGCGAGCATGACCTGCGAGCCGCCCGCGGCCTGGAACTTCTCCACGTACGCGTCCATCCGGCCGGCGGTGGTCGGGCCGAAGGAGCCGGACGCGTAGCCCTCCGGGGTCTTGGCCGGGCCGGCGTAGTAGACCGCGTGGTCGCGCAGGTACTGCGGCATCGGCTCGCCGGCGTCCAGCCGCTCCGCGATCTTGGCGTGCGCGATGTCGCGGGCCACGACGAGCGGGCCGGTCAGCGACAGCCGGGTCTTCACCGGGTACTTCGACAGCTCGGCGCGGATCTCGTCCATCGGGCGGTTGAGGTCGACCTTGACGACCGTCTCGGCGTCGAGCGTCTCGTCGGTGACGTCCGGCAGGAAGCGCGCCGGGTCGGTCTCGAGCCGCTCCAGCCACACGCCCGACGGGGTGATCTTGGCGACCGCCTGCCGGTCGGCCGAGCAGGAGACGGCGATCGCCACCGGGCAGGAGGCGCCGTGCCGGGGCAGCCGGACCACCCGCACGTCGTGGCAGAAGTAGCGCCCGCCGAACTGCGCGCCGATGCCGAAGTTGCGGGTCAGCTCCAACACCTCCGCCTCCAGCTCCAGGTCCCGGAAGCCGTGCGCGGTCATCGCGCCGGCGGTGGGCAGCGCGTCGAGGTACTTGGCGCTGGCGTACTTGGCGGTCTTCAGCGCGTACTCGGCGGAGGTGCCGCCGATGACGATGGCGAGGTGGTAGGGCGGGCAGGCGGCGGTGCCGATCAGCCGCAGCTTCTCCTCCAGGAACTGCATCATCCGCGTGGGATTCAGCAGCGCCTTGGTCTCCTGGTAGAGGTACGACTTGTTGGCCGAGCCGCCGCCCTTGGCCATGAAGAGGAACTTGTACGCGTCGGGCTGCCCGTCCGGGTCCTCCGCGTAGAGCTCGACCTGGGCCGGCAGGTTGCTGCCGGTGTTGCGCTCCTCCCACATGGTCAGCGGGGCGAGCTGCGAGTAGCGCAGGTTGAGCCGGGTGTATGCCTGGTAGACGCCGCGCGAGACGGCCTCGGCGTCGCTGCCGTCGGTGAGCACGTGCCGGCCGCGCTTGCCCATCACGATCGCGGTGCCGGTGTCCTGGCACATCGGCAGCACGCCGCCGGCCGCGATGTTGGCGTTGCGCAGCAGGTCGAGCGCGACGAACCGGTCGTTCGGCGAGGCCGCCGGATCGTCGATGATCGACCGCAGCTGGGCCAGGTGCGCGGGGCGCAGGTAGTGCGCGATGTCGTGCATCGCCTCGGCGGTCAGCGCGGTGAGCGCGGTCGGCTCCACGGTGAGGAACCGGCGGCCCCCCGGCCCGTTGACGACGTCGACGCCCTCGTCGGTGACCAGGCGGTATTCCGTCTGGTCGGGACCGGTCGGCAGCAAGGGAGCGTACGAGAACGCGGCGGCACTGCTCATGAGCGGAAAGCCTAGGGCAGAAGGGTCGATCAGTCCCACCCGCCGGGTGGGTCCTGGGACGACGCTCTCACCCGGGGCAGAGCTCCCGCTTCGGGCCACAGCTGTCCTCGGGCCCGGGGACCCCCGCCGAGCCGCCGGGACCGGGTACGCCGCCGTCACGCGGCGGGGCGGGGGCGCCCGGCGCGCCGCCGAAGCGGACGTAGCCGATCTCCCGCCCCTCGCCGATGATCATCCCCCGCGGGCCGACCGCGAGGGCGTTCGCGGAGGTCCGCAGGCTCGCCAGCTCCCGCCCGGTACGCGGGTCCAGCGCCACCAGCCGGGACGGCTTCTCGTCGGCGATCACGGCCGCGTACGGGGTGAGCGCGGCGCCGGCCTTCGCCCCGGTGGGACGGGTCCACCGGACGCGCCCGCCGCCCAGCTCCCGGCCGATGACCGCACGCCTGTCGGCCGGTCGGACCAGGGCGTACCGGTCGTCGACCGCGAGCAGCCGTTCCCCGGCGGCGGTGACCAGCAGCAGCCGCCCGTCGTAGCCGTCGAGGACCGCCTCGCGGGCGTCCGGGGCCACCCCGATCAGCACGTTGCGCGCGCCGTGCGGGTCCTCCCGCTGTGCGCAGCCGGCGTTGTCGGCGGTGCGCAGGTTGATCCCGGCCCGCCGCCACGTCTCCTGGCCGGTCGCCGGGTCCCGGCCGGAGATGGCGAAGTAGCAGGTGCCGTCCTGGGAGCGGGCGGTGACCCGCAGCAGCCGGCCGCCGACCACCGACAGCCGCTCGTCCCGGCCGGGCTCGACGTCCTGGAGCACCCGCCCGGTGGCGGTGTCGAGGACGTGCACCCGGCCGTCGATGGGGAAGCCGAGCAGCGGCGGTACGGGCTCCGGGCCCGCCACCTCCTCGTCGATCCGGACGGCGTCGAGCCGGCGGGTGCCGAGCAGCCCGGGGTTGTCGCCGAGCAGCCCGCTGCGCACCCCCGGCACGAAGGCCGTCCAGAGCGGGTCGGTGCCGCGCGGGTCCCAGGCGCTCACCGTGCAGTCGGTGGCGTCGACGCAGCGGGCGTCGAGCAGCATGTTGCGGTACGTCCAGACGGCCACCGCGTCGCCGTTGCGCCGCCGCGTGGCGCCGGTCGTCGGGTCGAGCACCTCGTACCCCTTGACCAGCAGCTTGCCCACGACGACGACCGGGTCCCCGTCGCCGCCGGCCACCGCGGACCAGTCGGCCTTGCGCTCCCACAGCTGGGCGCCGGTGGCCAGGCTGCGCGCCTCCACGCGGGTGCGCTGCTCGACCACCACGGTGTCGCCGGCGATGGTCACGCTGCGCGGGGTGCCGCCGACGCGCTGCTGCCAGACCACGTCCGGCTCCGAGATCGGCTCGCTGCGGTCGACCCAGTCCCACACCCCGGGGAACGGGTTCCACACCCCGGTCGCGGCGAGCGCGACGACCACGGCGAGCGCGAGCAGCAGCCCGCCACGCCACCCCCCGAGGCCGCCCGCCTTCGCCACACGCACACGGTAGCGACGACCGCCGCGCCGCCGCCCTCCCGCGCGCCCGTGTCGCCGCCCTTTCTGGGGCGCCCGATGGCGTACGGAAGAACGCGCGCGAAGGGCCCAATC
Source organism: Micromonospora sp. NPDC023633 (assembly GCF_040640035.1). NCBI lineage: Bacteria > Bacillati > Actinomycetota > Actinomycetes > Micromonosporales > Micromonosporaceae > Micromonospora > Micromonospora sp. NPDC023633. The sequence continues at coordinate 27,555 of NZ_JBFABB010000038.1, forward strand.
CTCACCGCTGGGCGGCGGAGCGGACCAGGGGGAGGGTGCGGTAGGGGATCTGTTCGGCCAGGGCGATGATCGTCGAGGCGCGGCGGATGCCCTCGTACGAGACGATCTGGTCGATCACCCGCTGGAGGTCGGTGTTCGAGCGGGCCACGATCCGGCAGAGCAGGTCGCTGGAGCCGGTGATGGTGTGCGCCTCCAGCACCTCCGGGATCGCGGCCAGGTGCGCGGCGACCAGGTCGTGCCCGTGCCGCTGGCTGATCTCCAGGGTGACGAAGCTGGTCACCCCGAACCCGATCGCCGCCGGGGAGATCTCCGGCCCGAAGCCTGAGACGACGCCCCGCTCGACGAGCTTGTCCAGCCGGGCCTGCACGGTGCCCCGGGCGACCCCGAGGCGCCGGGAGCACTCCAGCACCCCGATCCGCGGTTCCTCCGCGAGCAGTTCGATCAATCGCGCGTCGAGGGCGTCGAGCTGTACACGTTGACCAGCAGTCATGCCGTTGCACCCTACTGAATGCGCAACCTGACCAGGCGCTGGCCCGACAGTTGCCCAGTGCGGCACCTCACCGCGATCCTCGCCACAGGAACACCGGCACACGACCGACGGCGGCGGCCACGAGGCCGACCGGAACACGAGGGAGACCGCGATGACCCAGGCGATCGACCGACCCCAGGCGACCGACGACGTCGACGTCGACGTGCTCGTCGGCGCAGTCGACCACGACATCAGCCGCGACCCGTTCCCGGTCAAGGGCCTCGACCACGTGCACTTCCTGGTGGGCAACGCCAAGCAGGCCGCGCACTACTACTCCACCGCGTTCGGCATGACCTGCGTGGCGTACCGGGGCCCGGAGCAGGGCTACCGGGACCACGCCCAGTACGTGCTGACCAGCGGCTCGGCCCGGTTCGTGCTGACCGGCGCGGTCCGCCCGGACGCCGAGGGCGCCGAGCACGTCGCGAAGCACAGCGACGGTGTCTCCGACATCGCGCTGGAGGTGCCGGACGTCGACGCCGCGTACGCGCACGCGACCGCGCAGGGCGCCACCGGCCTGCTGGAGCCGCACGACGTCAGCGACGAGCACGGCACCGTCCGGCTCGCCGCCATCGCGGCGTACGGCGACACCCGGCACACCCTGGTCGACCGGTCCCGCTACACGGGCCCGTTCCTGCCCGGGTTCGTGGCCCGCAAGCCGATCGTGGACCGGCAGCCGATGATCGACGCCGGCCTCCAGCCGAAGCGCTTCTTCCAGGCCGTCGACCACGTGGTCGGCAACGTCGAGCTCGGCCGGATGGACGAGTGGGTCGACTTCTACAAGCGCGTCATGGGCTTCTCGAACATGGCCGAGTTCATCGGCGACGACATCGCCACCGACTACTCGGCGCTGATGAGCAAGGTCGTCGCGAACGGCACCCGCAAGGTGAAGTTCCCGCTCAACGAGCCGGCGATCGCCCGCAAGAAGTCGCAGATCGACGAGTACCTGGAGTTCTACCAGGGCCCGGGCGCGCAGCACATCGCCGTGGCCACCAACGACATCCTGGCCAGCGTCGACGCGATGCGCGCCGCGGGCGTCGACTTCCTGGACACCCCGGACTCGTACTACGACGACCCGGAGCTGCGCGCCCGGATCGGCCAGGTCCGGGTGCCGATCGAGGAGCTGAAGGCCCGCAAGATCCTGGTGGACCGGGACGAGGACGGCTACCTGCTCCAGATCTTCACCAAGCCGGTGCAGGACCGCCCGACGGTCTTCTTCGAGCTGATCGAGCGGCACGGCTCGCTCGGCTTCGGCAAGGGCAACTTCAAGGCGCTCTTCGAGGCCATCGAGCGGGAGCAGGAGAAGCGCGGCAACCTGTAACACTGACGGCGTGACGCAGCCTCCGACGTACCCGACGCCGCCGGCCGGTGGGCCCCCGCCCGCCGCCGGCGGCTTCGCGCCGCCATCCGGTCCCGCCAGCCAGGGGTACGCGGTGCCGCCGCAGTACGGCCCGCCCGGCCAGCTCCCGCCGCCGGGCTGGACCCCGCCGCCGCCCGGCTGGGCCCCACCGCCGCCGGGCTGGGCCGGGCCGCCCCACCCGCCCCCGGCGCTGGCGCCGGGCGGTCAGCCGCTCGCCAGCTTCGGTGACCGGCTGCTCGCCGCGCTGATCGACGGCGCGTTGAGCGCGCTGGTGGTGATGGTTCTCCTCCTGCCGCCGTTCGTGTTCCTGTTCTGGAACATGACGACCGAGCTGGCCCGGACCAACCCGGACGGCACGGTCGGCCCGCGTCCCGACGTGTTCCTGAACGAATTCGTGCTGCCGCTGATCCTGCTCGAACTGGGACTGATCGTGGTGATGCTCGGGATCTACTGGCTCTACCACGTGGAGTACATGAAGCGCACCGGGCAGACGTTCGGCAAGCGGGTGATGAAGCTGCGGGTCGTGCCGCTCGACCCGGCCGCCACGCTGGACCGGCGGATGGCCGGCAGGCGGTACGCCGTGCAGTACCTGGCCGCCGCTTTCCTGCCCGGCCTCAGCTACCTCGACGGCCTCTGGCAGCTGTGGGACAAGCCCTGGCAGCAGTGCCTCCACGACAAGTTCGCCGGCACCGTCGTCGTTAAGGTGTCTGCGTGAGCGAGCGCAGCGAGGCCAGGCCATGAGCGTCGAACCGGGGTGGTACGTCGACCCGGCCGATCCGGACACCCGGCGCTACTGGGACGGCGGGGGCTGGATCGGCGCGCCGATCCCCGTCGACGCCACCCCGCCCGAGGGCCCGCCGCCGGCCGAGCCGCCACCCGCGCCCGCCCCGACGTCGCCCGTGGCCCCGGTTCCCGCGCCGGGCGTCCCCGCGGACGGGCCACCCCTGCCGGGCCAGCCGCACCCGGGCCAATCCTATCCCTGGCCGCCGCCGCAGGGGCACGGCCACCCGCACGGCCACCCGCAGGGCCCCCCGCCCGGCTGGCCGCCCGGTGGCGGTCCGCCGCCCGGCTGGCCGCCCGGGGGTTGGCCCGGCCGGCCGCCCGAGCCCCGCCCGCACGGGCTCCCGCTGGCCGGGTTCGGCGCCCGGCTGGTCGCCCGGCTGATCGACTTCGCAATCGTCTTCGCGCTGAACGCCGTGGTGAACGGCTGGTTCGTCTGGCGGCTGGTCGAGGAGGTCACGCCGTACTGGCGGGAGGTGTTCCGGCGGGCGATGGCCGGCGACAGCTCCACCGACGGCCTGCCGCAGCCCAGCGAACAGGCCGGCGGCCTCCAGGTCGTCATCCTGCTGATCGCCACCGCGCTCTGGCTCGCGTACGAGGTGCCGACGATGGCCTCGGGCGGGCAGACCTTCGGCAAGCGGCTGGTGGGCGTCAAGGTGGTGCCGATGAGCGCGAACGAGCCGCTCGGCTTCGGCCGGGCGCTGCGCCGGTGGAACACCCTCGGCCTGCCCACCCTGCTCTGGTACTGCTGCGGCCTCGGCCTGCTGCTCCAGCTCGTCGACGCGCTCTCGCCGCTCTTCGACCACCCGCTGCGGCAGGCGTTGCACGACAAGCGGGCGCAGACCGTCGTGGTCCAGCTCCCCCGCGGCAACCGCACCACCAACGGCGCACGCACCACCCCGGACGAGCGCGCCGCCCCGAACGACCGCACCCCCGACGACCGCACCGACCCCTCGGGAGACACTCCATGACCGACCCCGGACGTCACCAGCCGGCGCTGCGGCTGACCCGTGCAGACCTGGACGCGCTGCCCAACTACGTGCCCGGGCGCAGCCCGGCAGACCTGGCCCGCGAGCTCGGCCTGCCCGAGGCGATCAAGCTGGCCAGCAACGAGGTGCCGTACGGGCCGCTGCCCGGCGTGGTGGAGGCCGTCGCCTCCGCCGCCGCCGGGGTGCACCGCTACCCCGACATGGGCGTGCTCGCGCTGCGCGAGGCGCTGGCCGAACGGTACGGCGTGGACGTGGACCGGATCGCCACCGGCTGCGGGTCGGTGGCGCTGGCCGAGCACCTCGTCCGGGCCACCTGCCTGCCCGGTGACGAGTTCCTCTACGCGTGGCGCTCCTTCGAGGCGTACCCGATCATCGCGGCGACCAGCGGCGCGACCAGCGTGCGGGTGCCCAACGACGCCGGGCACGGGCACGACCTGGCGGCGATGGCGGCGGCGGTGACCGACCGGACCCGGCTGATCGTGGTCTGCAACCCGAACAACCCCACCGGCACGACCGTGCGCCGGGCGGAGCTGGACCGGTTCCTCGACGCGGTCGGCGAGGACGTGCTGGTCGTGATCGACGAGGCGTACCGCGAGTTCGTCACCGACCCGGAGGTGCCGGACGGCCTCACCTACCTCGACCGGCCGAACGTGGTCGTGCTGCGGACGCTCTCCAAGGCCTGGGGCCTGGCCGGCCTGCGGATCGGTTTCCTGGTCGGCCAGCCGGCGGTGGCGGCGGCCGTGCGCAAGGTCGTGACGCCGTTCTCCAGCAACATGGCCGCGCAGGCGGGGGCGCTCGCCGCGCTGGCCCAGGAGGACGAGATGCGGCGGCGGTGCGCCCTCGTGGTGGCCGAGCGCGACCGCGTGACGGAGGCGCTGCGCAAGCTGGTCCCGGACGTGCCGGACAGCCAGGCCAACTTCGTCTGGCTGCCGCTGGGCGACCGGGGCGTGGACTTCGGCAAGGCGTGCGAGGCGCGGGGCGTCATCGTCCGGCCGTTCGCCGGCGACGGGGTCCGGGTCACCATCGGCACCCCCGCCGAGAACGACGCCTTCCTGGCGGCGGCGGAGGCCGCGCTGGCCTGAGGCGGGTGCCGGTCCGGTCCGCCATCCCCTCGCGGACCGGACCGGACGTCTCAGGCGGCCGCCACCGGCTGCCGCACCCGGGCCCGACGTCGGTACGCGTGGACCGCGAACAGCACCAGGACCAGCCCCGAGGTGGCCAGCCCCCCGGTGAGCACCTCGTCGGAGCGGTCGGCGGTGGTGGCCGCGACCGGGAGCGGCCCGAAGCTGACCCTGCCGGTGGCGGAGCGCTTCGTCCAACCGCTGGCCAGGTCGAGCTTCGCCGCCCAGGGTCCGTCCGGCAGCCGACGGTCCAGGGCGACCCGGGCGGTGGTCGTGCCGCCCAGCGCGAGAGTGCCCGCCTCCACCTTCACCGGCCCGACCGAGAGCCCGCCGGGGCCCTCGGCGAGCCGCAGCTCGCCGGCCAGGTCGAGCGCCCGCCTGCCGGTGTTGCGCACCTCCGCGGTGAGGACGGGCGTGCCGTCCTTCTCCCGCCCGCCGGTCAGCGGGCCGATCTCGAAGCCGGAGGGCGGCTCGCCGCCCGGCCCGACGGAGAGGTAGACCCGAACGCCGACCCGGCCGACGTTGCGAATGGTCTGCCCCTCGGCACCGGCGACCTCGGCCCACACGACCGCGTACCGCTCGGCGGCCTCGGCGTCGCGCGGCACCTCGATGGTCACCAGGACCTCGGTCTCCTCGCCCGGTTCCAGGTCCAGTTCCGGGCGGTTGACCGTGATCCAGCTGCTCAGCTCGTTCTCGGTGCGGTCGGGCGCGAGGACGAACCCCGCGCCGGTGACGTCGGCGGCGGCGGCGTAGACCGCTACCGGGCGGCGGTCCTCGGACAGGTTCTTGACCATGATCCGGCGCTCGATCGTCGTGCCGGGGCGTAGGTGGTCGACGATGTACTTGTGCGCCCGGCTGTCGTCCCGGCGGTTCACCGGCGCGTCGAGCAGCCTGATCCCGACGGCGGACGCCGGCCCGACCGGGCTCGGGCTGGGCGACGGTTTGCGTGGGCCGTCCCGGCCGGGCCGCTTGGCCGCCGGCTGGTCGGCGTCGGGCAGGTCCGGTGCCTGCGCCATCGAACCGGAGCGGACCGGCGGCCCCGACCCGTGCGGTGCGGCCGACGCCGGTGCCCCGACCGTGACCAGGAGGGTCAGGGCCAGGGCGACGACGCGGGCCGGGTCATGCCACCGAATGGGTCACCGTCGCACTGTAGGTGCCGCTCACCGCCGTTGCCGGAACGTCGACGCGGATGGTCGGGTTCCAGGTGGCCGAGTTGTTGCCGCTGCCGGAGGTCTTGGAGAAGGCGGTCCGGGGAGTGGAGAGGGTGACGGCGTCCGCCTCGGTCGGCTGCCCGGGCACGAACGTGCCCGGGCCGGTGGTGGCGGTCGCGGGTCCCGACCAGTACTCGACCAGGTTGGGCGTGATGGTCTCCTCCGGGCTGCCGGCGCCGCTGACGAACTCCGTGACGCTGACGGTGGCGACCCAGGTGGCGTTGAGCGCCGCGCGCTGGTCGACGACCTGCACCGGGCCGATCTGCCCCTCGATGGTGCTGCCGGCGAAGGTGGACCCGAGGTTCACCGCGGGCGGCGCGAAGACGTCCAGGTTCGCGGCTCCCACCGTGAAGGTGACGATGGTGTCGTCGGTGGGTGCGGCCGTGGCGGGCGAGGCCAGGACCACCACGGCGGCCGCGGCAGCGGTCAGGGCAACAAGTGGCTTCCTCATGGGGTCCACACTAAGGCAGAAGTCGGACATTAAGGGCTTTTCGTCAAATAACTCATCACGCGACGGAGTGCACGATCTCGCCACGGTAGGAGCCCCTGACGACGCCGGTCGGGATGGCGATCCGGATCGTCGGCCCCCAGGCCACCGTGTTGCTGTCGGCGCCGGTGGTCTTGCGGAACGCCTCGCGGGCGACGTCGAGGGTCACCGCCTGCGCCGAGGTGGGCTGCCCGGGCACCAGCGTGCCGCCGCCGGTGCTGCGCACCGCGGGTCCGGACCAGTACGAGACGCGGCCGGCGTCGATGGTCCGTTGGGGACCACCGGCACCGGCGACGAAGGCGGTGGCGGAAACCGTGGCGACCCAGGAGTTCGGATTCACCGGCCCGCGCGAGTCGCGCACCTCGACCGTGCCCAACCGCCCGGTCAGGGTGCCGCCGACGAAGCCGGCGCCGAGGTTCACCGCGGTGGGCACGATGATGTCCACCCCCACGGTCCGGGAGAGCCGGGCCGCCCGGCCGGACGGCGCGGCGTCGGCGGGCGACGCGGTGACGAGGATGAGGATCGCGCCCAACAGGGCGGCCAGGAGACGCACAGTGGGACTATAAATAACTTATGTCCGTTTTGTCGAGCAGCGGGGCGGGGCCGGCGTTTCACGTCGCCGCGAGGATCACCGGCTCCGAGGTCAGGTAGTAGCGCTGGTCGTCCCCCATCGGGTCGACCGGCTTGCGGAGCCGCTCGACGGCCACGAACCCGCCGGCCGCGTACGCCGCGCCGGGCGCCCAGCCGACGCCGTCCGAGCCCGCGTTCAACGCGAAGAAGGACCGCTGCGCCCCCGTCGCCGGGTCGAGCGTCACCAGGTCGTTCGTCTCCGTCAGCAGGTGCACCCGGTCGGGCTGGACGGCGAGCAGCCGCACCTGCGGCAGGCCGGAACGGCGCCACAGCTCCGCCCCCGTACGCGCCGAGCGGCCGACGGGCACCCCGTCCACGACCGCCACGGCGGTCCCGCCGACGAGTTCGGCGTCCGGCCGGTCCAGGGCCGGGGCGGCGACCGGCTCACCGTCGCCGAGCAGCCAGCCCCGGCCCGCGTCGTCGCCCGGCCTCGCCGTCCGCAGCCCGGTGCACCCCGTCCGGCCGGCGCCGCAGCCCACCGGGGTCGCCACCAGCTCGTCGCCGGCATCCGGCGGCCGCCAGCGCAGGCTCACCGCCCCCGTCACGGCGTCGCGGAACTCCACCACCGCCGGCCCCGCGCAGGAGTCGACGATGATCACCTGTCCCGACCCGGTCGTGCCGAGCGCGTCCCGGCACCCGCCGACCGCGTCGTCGTCGCCCGGTGGCACCGTGACGGTGACGTGGGACCGCCACAGTTCGCGGCCGTCGGCCAGGTCCACGGCACCCACCCACTCCGCCCCGGCCGCCACCACCACCTGCCGCCCGTCGCGGGCCCGGGCCACGAAGGTTCCCCGGGGATCCCAGACCGTCGCCGCGCCGGTGCGCCGGACCGTCCGCTCCCCCACCGGCTCCGGCCCGTCCGCCCGCCAGGCGACCCGGCCGCTCCGCGCGTCCAGCGCCACCAGCCGCCCGTCCGACCAGCGGGTGACCACCGTCGTCCCGCTCGCCACGACCCCGTCGAGCGCCGCCGGCCAGCGGCGGTACGACCAGTACGGGGTCGTCCGGTGCCGGCCGTCGACCGGCCGGTCGGCGTAGACCTGGCGGTGGGCCGCGTACACCCGCAGCCGGCCGTCCACGACGAGCGGGGCGACGGGGAGCCGGCCGACCACGCCGGCGACGGGGGACGCGGCCGGCGGGTACCCGGCCCGGGCGGGCGTGCTGACCTCGGCGGGGGCGAGCACCCGGTAGACCGTCGCCGCGACGGCGGCGGTGGCGAGCAGCGCCGTGACCGCCACCGCGACCCGCCGCCGGCCCTTCGGGAACCCCATGCCACACCTCCGCCCGGCACCCTACCCAGCGGGACCGGTCAGGGCCCTGTCAGGTCACCGGCGGACGGGTGTTCCGGCGGTGCCCCTGCCGGCGTGCGCGCGGGCCCGGTGTCGCAGCGTGCGCCCCAGGCCACCCGGGAGTGCGCCTCAGGCCGCCTCGGCCGCGCCAGCGACCGCCGCCTCGGCGAGGTCGGCGAGGTCCTGCCGCAGCGCGCGCTCGACCGCCCGGGCGGCCAGCCCGCCGAGCAGCAGCGCGACCACCCGGCCGTAGGGGGCGGTCGGCACCGACTCCTGCTCGACGGTGACGGCGGTGCAGCCCCGGCGACGCCGCTCGACCGGGCGCAGCGTCCAGGTGATCCGGTAGTCCACGCCGGCGCCCCGCGAGCCGAGCACCAGCCGGCGGGGCGGCTCGGCCTCGATGACGACGAACTCCTCGACCAGCGCGGTGCCGTCGGGCCGGGAACGGGTCTCCCGCCACGCGGTGCCCGGGCCGAGCCGGCCGGGGGTGAGCACCTCGACCGGGCCGGTGAAGCGCCGGGTGCGGGTGGTCAGGTCGGTCAGCAGCCGCCAGAGGTCGACGTCGTGCGCCTGCACGAACTCCGTGACCGCCACCGTCGACATGCCACCTCCCGTGGCCTCGACGGTACGCCGGGTGAGCGCGGATCGGGGCCCCCGGAGCGGAATTTCCACCGCCGGGCGCCCCGATCCGCGACAGTCGACCGTCAGCGACCGTACTGGCCGGTCCTGATCGCGCCGACGAAGGCCGCCCACCCCGGCGAGCTGACCGCCAGCGTGGGGCCCGCCTGGTCCTTGGAGTCGCGTACGCCCACCACGCCGAGGGCGTCGACCAGGTTGTCGGCCACCTCCACGCAGAGACCCTGGTCGTTGGAGCGGCTGCTGGTACGCCAGACCGCGCCCGGGAGATCGTTCATCGTCGTCACCTTCCTGTCGTCGGTACGCCAACCGGCGGCCGGGCCCGGGACCGGAAGGGGCGTCCGGTCCGGCCCCGGCGCGGCATGGCGACGGAATCCGGGACGATCAACGCGCAAAGGACGGTCCCCGGTCGCACAGTTGGTGCGACCGGGGACCGTCGATGATCGGAAGGCGGGTCAGCGGGCGGCGAGGACCTTTCCGGTCACCTCGCCCAGGGCGATGGTGGTGCCGTCCGGGCCGGGCGCGGTGGCGGTGACGGTCACCGTGTCGCCGTCCTCCAGGAACGTGCGGGTCTCGCCCCCGGCGAACTTCACCGGCTCGGTCCCGCCCCAGGTGAGTTCCAGGAACGAGCCGACCTGTCCCCGCTGGGGCCCGGAGACGGTGCCCGAGGCGTAGAGGTCGCCGGTGCGCAGCGAGGCGCCGTTCACCGTGAGGTGGGCCAGCTGCTGGGCCGGCGTCCAGTACATGGTGGCGAACGGCGGCTCGCTGACCCGCTCGCCGTTCCACTGCACCGACAGGCGCAGGTCCAGCCCGAGGTGCGGCACGTCGCGCAGGTAGTCGGCGACCGGCGGGTCCTGCTCGGGGGCGGGGACGAAGGCGTCGCCCAGCGCGTCCAGCGGGGTCACCCAGGCCGAGACCGAGGTGGCGAAGGACTTGCCCAGGAACGGGCCGAGGGGCTGGTACTCCCAGGCCTGGATGTCGCGGGCCGACCAGTCGTTGACCAGCACGACGCCGAAGACGTGGTCGGCGAAGTCGTCGGTCGGGACCCGGTCGCCCAGCGCGCTGGGCACGCCGACCACGAAGCCGACCTCGGCCTCGATGTCGAGGCGTACGGACGGGCCGGTGACCGGGCCCTGCGGGGTGGCCCGCTGCCCGCTCGGCCGCACCACGGGGGTGCCCGAGACGACCACCGTGCCGGCCCGGCCGTGGTAGCCGATCGGCAGGTGCTTCCAGTTGGGCAGCAGCGGCGGCTGGCCGGGGCGGAAGATCTGGCCCACGTTGGCCGCGTGGTGCTCGGAGGAGTAGAAGTCGACGTAGTCGGCGACCTCGAACGGCAACTGCATCCGCGCCTCGGCCAGCGGCACCAGCAGCGGCTCCACCGCCGGCCGGTGGGCGGCGTCGGTGAGCAGCTCGGTCACCCGCTGCCGGACGGCCGTCCACTGTGGGCGGCCGAGGGCCATGAAGTCGTTGAGGGTGGGCCGGCCCAGCGTCCCGGCGGCCAGCACCAGGCCGGCCTCCTCCGCGCCGGCCAGGTCGAGCACGAAGTCGCCGATGCGTACGCCGACGCGCGGCGCGCCCTCCGCACGGCGGAACACCCCGTACGGCAGGTTGGCCACCCCGTACGGCGAACCGTCGGCACCACTCACCCAGCTCATGCCGGCCCTCCGCTGCGCTCCAGGCCGGCCTGAGGCACCACCGGCCCGCAGAGATGATTCGCTCGCTGACGCTCGCTCATGCGTCGAAGCCCCCGTTCACCAGCCCCAGCCGGATCAGATCGGTCAGTGGTTCCAGGATGCTGCACGAGCCGAAGCCGATCCACAGCGGGCGCGGGCCGGCCAGCCCGGCCTCGGCGTACTGCACCAGCGGGCGCGGGTCGGCCGCGGTGAGCAGCTCGGCGACCCGGGCCACCGGGGCGCCCCCGGCGGCCGCCAGCGTCGCCGCGAGCACGTTGACGAAGCCGTGGTGGGTGAACCCGGTCTCCGGGTCCAGGTGCCGGACCGCCTGGTGCAGCCCGGCGGTCAGCTTGAACGGCAGGCCCCGGTCCCGGCAGGCGCAGATCACCGCCGCCAGCTCCGCCGGGCTGGGGAACAGCTCGGCGGCCAGCCCGCCGGTGCGGAACTTCGCGGCGACGGACACCCCGTCGGCGCGGGCGGCGGCGAGCGCGTCCAGCGCCCCCATCAGCCCGAACGTGAGCGGCAGCTCGGCGTAGACGGCGTCGAGGGCGGCCGGACCGGCACCGGCCCGGCGGGCCAGGGCCACCAGCTCGGTCAGGCCGGGCAGCGGGTCCTCGCCGCGCCTGGCGACCGCCGCCTCCACCTGGCGGACGCGGATGCGCGGGTCGGCCGTGGCGCGTACCTCGTCGAGCCGGTCGAGCGGCACGTCGCCGATGACGCCGACCGCGATCCGCTCGTCGGCGCCGAGCAGACCGGCCAGCTCGGGCAGCCTCGTGGCCGGGACCAGGAGCGGGCCGACCAGGTCCGCGTACCAGGAGCTGCGGTGCCGCCGGTGCGCGGCGACGGCGTCGGGCAGCGGCGCGCTGCCGGGCGGGAAGACGGCGGCGTCGTCGACGAGGCCGTCGAGAAGCGCGGGCACCTGCGTTGACACGAGACAAGAATGTACGGGACGCTACAAGGAACGGACAACAGCGTCCGATTATCGGACGCCATTGGATCGGCGAACGGGACGAACCGGGAGGCGAGATGCCGTACTACCGCAGCGTCGGCGAGGTGCCGCGCAAGCGCCACACCCAGTTCCGCCAGCCCGACGGCAGCCTCTACGCCGAGGAGCTGATGGGCCAGGAGGGCTTCTCCTCCGACTCGTCCCTGCTCTACCACCGGCACGCGCCGACCGCGATCGTGGCGGCCGAGGAGTTCACCCCGCCGGCGTTCACCCGGGTGCCGAACCTGCCGCTCAAGCCCCGGCACCTGCGCACCCACAAGCTCGACGGCACCGGCGCCGACCCGGTGCTCGGCCGGCGGTACCTGCTCGCCAACGACGACGTGCGGATCGCGTACGTGCTGGCGGACCGCCCGTCCCCGCTGTTCCGCGACGCCACCGGCGACCACTGCCTGTACGTGGAGTCCGGCACCCTGCGGGTCGAGTCCACGTTCGGCGTGCTCGACGCGGTGCCCGGCGACTACGTCGTCATCCCCACCTCGACCATCCACCGGCTGGTGCCCACCGGCGACGCGCCGACCCGGCTGCTCGCCGTCGAGGCGGCGGGCCACATCGGCCCGCCCAAGCGCTACCTCTCCGTGCGGGGCCAGTTCCTGGAGCACTCGCCCTACTGCGAGCGCGACGTCCGGGGACCGGACGCGCCGCTGCTCGTCGACGGCGAGGACGTGGAGGTGCTCGTCCGGCACCGGCGTGGTTGGACGCGCTACGTCTACGCCAACCACCCGTTCGACGTGGTCGGCTGGGACGGCCACATGTACCCGTGGGCCTTCTCCATCCACGACTTCGAGCCGATCACCGGCCGGATCCACCAGCCCCCGCCCGTGCACCAGACCTTCCAGGGCCCGAACTTCGTGATCTGCTCGTTCGTGCCCCGCAAGGTCGACTACCACCCGGACGCGATCCCGGTGCCGTACAACCACCACAACGTCGACTCCGACGAGATGCTCTTCTACACCGGCGGCAGCTACGAGGCCCGGCGCGGCTCCGGCATCGAGCAGGGCTCGATCTCGCTGCACCCGTCCGGCTTCACCCACGGCCCGCAGCCGGGCGCCGCCGAGCGTTCCATTGGCGCCGACTTCTTCGACGAGCTGGCCGTCATGGTCGACACCTTCCGACCCCTGGACCTCTGCGACGCCGCGTCCGCCTGCGAGGACGACGGCTACGCCTGGACCTGGGCCCGCAGCCCCTAGACCGCGGTGCGGGAGAGGACGGCGAGTTCGGCGGCGGTCGCGACGGCGATGGCGAGCACCAGTGGCCACGGGGTGCCGACCAGGGCGTAGAGCAGGATCAGCGCCGGCGCGACGGCCGCCGCGTAGACGGCCAGCGCCAGGATCCGGTCGGAGCGGAGCAGGCTCGGCAGGATGGTCCGGGACAGGCCGGGCAGCCGGGCGGCGAAGCGCCAGACCACCAGGGCCCCGCCGAGCGCCGCGAACGCCGCCGCGAACCGGGAGAGCCCCGCGCTGCCCGGCGCCAGGCAGGCGATCAGCACGGCGGTGACCATCGTCCAGCCCGCGCCGTAGACCACGAGCTGGCGCAGGCCGACCGAGATGGTCCGGCCGGAGTCGACCCGGCCCGGGCTCATCGAGGCGGCCTCGGCGAGGTGTTCCAGCGCCTCGCTCCAGCGCCGCTGCTCCAGCCGCAGCACCCCGATGTCGTGCCGGGCCTCGGCGAGCTGCGGGTCCAGCCGGAGCGCCTCCCGGTAGGCGCGCTCGGCCAGGTCGAACATCTGCATGTTCGCCGCCACCAGCCCGAGCACCAGGTGCGCCTGGGGATTCTCGGGCGCCAGCTCGACCCCGCGCCAGGCCGCGTTCAGCGCCGGCTGCCCGTTGCGCGAGCCGGCCAGGATCGCCGCGGCGCTGCTCTGGGCGTACGCGTCGTCGGGACCCAGCGCCAGGATCCGGTCGGCGGTGCGGGCCGCCTCGGCGTACTCCTCCTGGTCGCTCAGGGCCAGCGCGCGGGCCACCAGCGCCGGAACGCTGTCCGGGGCGACGGCGACCGCGGCGTCGGCGGCGGTAAGCGCCTCGGCCGGCCGGCCGGCCGCGAGGTGGACCCGGGACAGCATGGTCAGCGCCCCGGCGTCGGCCGGGTCCAGGGCGACGGCGTAGGAGACCTCGGCCGCGGCCTCGTCGTAGCGGCCCAGCTCGGCCAGGAGCTGGGCGCGCTGGAGGTAGCCGTCGGCGGCGGAACGGTCGGAGGTGGCGTCGCTGGACATCGCGGCGAGCCTAGGCGGCCGGAGCCTCGTACACCAGGGCCACCGCGATGCCGGTGAGGCCCTCGCCGCGCCCGGGGAAGCCGAGGCCGTCGGTGGTGGCCGCGGAGACGGTCACCGGCGCGCCTACCGCCTCGGAGAGCACCCGCTGGGCCTCCTCGCGGCGCGGCCCGATCTTGGGCCGGTTGCCGATCACCTGCACGGACACGTTGCCGATCGCGAAACCGGCGGCCCGCACCCGGCGGGCGCTCTCGCCGAGCAGGTCGACGCCCGACGCGCCCGCCCACTCGGGCTGCCCCACCCCGAAGTTGGCGCCCAGGTCCCCGAGGCCGGCCGCCGACAGCAGCGCGTTGCAGGCGGCGTGCGCGGCCACGTCGGCGTCCGAGTGCCCGGCCAGGCCGTCCTGGTCGGGCCAGAGCAGACCGGCCACCCAGCACGGCCGGCCCGCCTCGAAGGCGTGCACGTCGGTGCCGATGGCCACCCGGGGAACGATCATGGGAAGAGGGTACGCGTCAGGCGCCGGTGGCGAGCAGGTGCTCGGCCAGCGCCAGGTCGAACGGGCGGGTGACCTTCAGCGCGTACTCCGAGCCGGGGACGCAGGCCACCGGGACGCCCTGCTTCTCGACCAGGCCGGCGTCGTCGGTGAGCGGGTCGCCGGCGGCGGCGTGCGCGGCCGTCAGCACCGCCCGGCGGAAGCCCTGCGGGGTCTGCACCGCCCGCAGCGCGGAGCGGTCGACGGTGCCGAGGACGACCTCGTCGGCGCCGACCTCCTTGATCGTGTCGACCACGGGAAGCACCGGGATCACCGCGTCGCTCCCGGCGCGGACCGCCGCCGCGACGGACTCCACCAGATCGGGCGGGGTCAGCGCCCGGGCGGCGTCGTGCACGAGGACGATCTCCGGCCCGGCGGGCACCGCCGCGAGGGCCGCGGCGACCGACGCCTGCCGCTCGGCGCCGCCGGGCACCACGGTCACCGGGGCGACCGGGGCGAGCAGGTCGCGCACCGCCGTCACCTCGGCGGCCGGGGCGGCCACGACGATGGTGTGCACCGACGGCGCGGCGGCGAGCCGGCGGACGGCGTGCACCAGCAGGGGCTCGCCGCCGAGCAGGCGCAACGCCTTGGGCCGGCCGGGGCCGAGTCGCACGCCGGCACCGGCCGCAGGCACGAGGACCGCGACGTCACCGCACGGATTGAGCTGCGCGGTCACGTCGCGGTCCTCGGTGGTTTCTTCGCTACGAATCGGGTACGACGATGCTGTGGGGACTAGGCCTCGGTGAGGACCTTGTCGAGCAGCGTCTCCGCCTCGTCCTTGGTGCTCTTCTCGGCCAGCGCGACCTCGCCGACGAGAATGTCGCGGGCCTTCGCGAGCATCCGCTTCTCACCCGCGGAGAGACCCCGCTCCCGCTCCCGGCGCCACAGGTCGCGCACGACCTCGGCAACCTTCAGCGGGTTACCGGAGGCCAGCTTCTCCAGATTCGCCTTGTAACGCCGCGACCAGTTGGTCGGCTCCTCGGTGTGCGGTGCACGGAGCACGTCGAAGACCTTGCCGAGGCCCTCTTCGCCGACCACCTCGCGCACACCCACGATCTCGGCGTTCTCGGCGGGCACCCGGACCGTCAGGTCACCCTGTGCGACCCTCAGGACGAGGTATTGCTTAGGCTCGCCCTTGATGACCCGAGTCTCGATTGCCTCGATGAGTGCGGCCCCGTGGTGGGGGTAAACAACGGTCTCGCCGACACTGAAAACCATAGGTTCGAAACCCCTTTCGCTGTGTCTAGGGTAACACGCTCAGGCACCGATGTCTCACCGCTGTCCTGACCGTTGGCGCAGCTCAGGGGCCCTGTGAGAGGTATTTCTTCAGCTTGACAGGCCGCCAAACCGGTGGTTTGACCACGCTCCGTAACGCTCAGATGACGTCCCGGTACGAGTGACGCGAACGTCGAGATCAAGGGCTATGCGCTCCTCCCATGGTAGCCGGCCGGCCGGGTACGCGCCCAGGTGTAGCGGCAGCCCGTCCCGTGCGGGACGCTGGAGGTCGAGCCGCT
Organism: Micromonospora sp. NPDC023633; assembly: GCF_040640035.1. Classification (NCBI taxonomy): domain Bacteria; kingdom Bacillati; phylum Actinomycetota; class Actinomycetes; order Micromonosporales; family Micromonosporaceae; genus Micromonospora; species Micromonospora sp. NPDC023633. The sequence goes on from NZ_JBFABB010000038.1 coordinate 43,512, forward strand.
GTCCGCTCGCCGAGACGTCCTGGGGGTCCGATGGGCAAGCCCGACGCAGACGGCCCCGGACTGCCCGACCTGCCGCCGGAGTGGGGTCGGGTGGTCGTGCCGGACGACGCCTCCGCACTGGCGGCCGAGGCCGAGCAGATCCGCCGCGAGCTGCACGCGACGCCCCGCCGCGCCGCCGCCCGTCGGGCGGTCCGCTCCCCGCTCGCCCTGCCCCTGCTGGTGCTGCTGGTGGCGGTGCTGACCACCCTGGCCGGCCTCGCGGCGGTCACCTGGCCCCGGTCCGGCCGGTCCGTCCCGGAGCCCGCCCTCACCCCGTACGCGCCGCCGGCCGGGTCGGCCGGACGGCCGCTGCCCGCGCTGGACCTGGTCGACGCGGGGCAGTCACCGGTGCCCCTGCGCGCACTGGTGCCGGCGATGATCATCCTGGTGGACGGCTGCCCCTGCCCGCAGGACGTGGCCACCGCAGCCGCCCTGGCGCCGGCCGGCGTCACGGTGGTCACCGTCGCCGGCGACCGGCCCGTACGCGTCACGCCGCCCGCCGGGGCGACCGTGCGACCGCTCGCCGACCCGGCCGGCGGGCTGCGGGCGTTCCTGCACCTGCCGGCCCGCCCCAACGCCGCCACCGCGCTGCTGGTGGACCGGGCCGGCGTCCTCGTCAAGGTGGTGCCCGAGGTGCGCTCCGCCGAGGACTACCGCGCCGACCTGGCCCGCCTCGCCTGAGCGGACGGGCCCTCCACCGCCCGATGCACCGCCCCCGGACCCGCCGCCACCCGTGCGACGACGCCGTCCGTCGATGCGCTCCGGACGCCCCGGGCGGACGCGGAGGCGGTCAGGGCAGGGCGACCAGCTGCGCCTCGACCCGGAGCGGCTCGGCGTTGGCGCTCGACAGCGAGACCTGGAACGGCCCGCCCCTCCCGGTGACCTCCGTCGAGGTGACCGAGCCGTCGCAGGCGCTGGTGATCGGGTCCGCCGCCCGGGCCCCGTCGATCACGATCAGCAGCTCGCCGGGGCCGACGCAGCGGAACTGGAGCAGATGCCGGGCCCCGCCCTCGGCGGAGGCGTGCTTGACGAGCCCCTCCGCAGGGCCCAGCCGACCTTGAGCGGACCAGACCGTGTCGGGGAACGAGTCCAGCCGGCCGCCCCGCGCGGCCTCGTCGAGCCGTCCGTCCATGAACCGGCGGGCGTCCGGCCCCGCGGGTCCGACGTCGGCCCGGACGGCGTCGCCGCTGCGCGGGTCGACCCGGAAGGTGAGGCCCCTGCGCGGGTCCGTCCTGGTCGCGTCGCCGGTCTTCGGGTCGACGAGCCAGAAACCGCTCGCTCTCACCGGCCCTTCCGGCGGGACGGCCCGGCCCCGGGCCGCCGCGGACCCGTCCCCGACCCGCGGTGCGGCGCTCGAAGCGGCGCCGACCGGTCCGGTGCGGGGCGCCTCGGCCTGCCACCACCAGCCTCCGCCGACCAGCGCGGCCAGCCCCGCCACCGCCAGCACGGCGGTGCGTAGCCGGTCGTCGGCCTCCACGGGAGTCGCGTGCTCACCCGCGTCCGGCCCGGATTCCGGCCGGCCTGCCGCATCGGCGTCCATCACCAGAGGGTAACCGCACCGCGCGACGGTTCACTCCTGTCGTTCGAGCAACGCGGCGTAGAGGGTCAGGCCCGGGCCGAACGCCAGCATCACCACCCGGCGCGGCGGCGACGCAGCCCGGCGCAGCCGGTCCAGGATCAGCAGCACCGTCGGCGACGAGCAGTTGCCGTGCTCGTCCAGCGTCGCCCGGGACGCCGCCAGGCCCTCCGGCGGCAGGGCCAGCTCCCGCTCGACCACGTTCAGGATGCGCGGACCGCCCGGGTGCACCGCCCAGCCGTCCAGCTCGGACAGCGTCGTGCCGTGCCGGGCCAGCAGCCCCTCGACCAGGCCCCGGACGTGCGTGGAGAGCACCTGCGGCACCTTCGGCGACAGCCCCATCCGGAAGCCCGTGTCGGTGACGTCCCAGGTCATGTGGTCGGCCGTCGAGGTGTCCGTGACGGAGGCGACCTCGCGCAGCGCGTACCCCCGGCCGCCGGGAACGACCACGGCGGCGACCGCGGCGTCCGAGAAGAGCGCGTGGGAGACGATCTGCTGGGTGTCCACCCGGGCGTTGGAGGGCTGGATGTGCAGGCTGGTCAGCTCCGCGCAGAGCAGCAGCGCGGGCCGGCCCCGGGCGGTGACGAAGTCGCTCGCCGCGCCCAGCCCCGGCAGCGCGGCGTAGCAGCCCATGTGCCCGACGAACATGCGCTGCGTGTCCGGGGCCATGCCCAGGTCCCGGGCGAGCAGGATGTCCAGCCCCGGGGTGGCGTACCCGGTGCACGAGCAGACGACGAAGAGCCCGACGTCGCCGGCGGAGAGGCCGGCGGCGGTCAGCGCCCGGCCCACCGCCTCCTTGCCCAGCGGCAGCGCCTCGACCAGGTAGCGGCGCATCCGCCGCTCCGTGGGCCAGTCGGAGACGTCCTCCAGCAACGGGTTCACGGCGGCCTGGCGGCGGGTGACCCCCGAGTGCGCGAAGATCCGCTGCGCCAGCGCCCGCGTGCTGCCGGAGAAGTGCTTCGAGAAGAAGCCCTCCCACAGGTCGTCCTGCGCGGCCGACGGCGGGTGTGCCGTCCCCAGCCCCGCGATCACCGGTACGGCCACCATGCCCACCTCTCGTCCGGCCTTGCGCACCGGGCGGCCCACCCCGCCCCTGGACGGGCCCCCCGCGCCGTGCGCCCGCGCGTCCGCCGCCTCGGCGGACTCCCCACGCTCACCAACGAGGGACCGTCGTGTCGCGGTCCGGGTCGCCGCCCAGCGCGGCGATGCCGAGCCAGTCCGCGCAGACGTCCGACGTCGCCGGGTGCAGCGAGCCGCAGCGGGCGTCCCGGTAGAGCCGCTCCAGCGGATGCCCCCGCCGGGTGGCGGACGTGCCGGCCGCCTCCAGCATGGACGCCGCCACCTCGGCGGCGGTGGTGCCGGCGAGCAGCTTGGCCCGCCAGACCCAGCGGTTGGTCTCCGCGTCACCCGGCGCCTCGTCCACCCGGCGGGCCGCCTCCGCGACCACCAGCTGCGCCGCCGCCACCGCCGCGTCGGCCCGGCCGAGACGGGACCGGACCGCCGGCAGGCCGGCGAGGTTGCGGGCGTTCAGGTGCTCGGCCGCCGCGTCGACCGCTGCCCGGGCGACCCCGACGTAGACGGCGGCGTAGCTGGCCACCAGCCAGTGCGGCATGAGCTGGGCGACCACCAGGGCCAGCCCCTCCACGCCCCCGAGCAGCCGGTCGGCCGGCACGGCCACGTCCAGGTGCAGGTCGTGCGAGGAGGTCGCGCGCATGCCGAGCGAGTCCCAGGTGGGCTCGACGGTCAGCCCGTCGCCGGCCGGCACCAGGAACTGGGAGACCACCGACTGGTCGGCGGCGCTGCGGGCGGCCACCAGGTAGCCGTCCGCGTGCCCGGCCCCGGAACAGAACGTCTTGCTGCCCTTGAGGCGCCAACCGCCGTCGGTCGGCTCGTAGACGGTGCTCAGCTGGGAGAGCCGGGCGCCGGCGCCGCGCTCGCTCATCGCCACGGCGTACCAGGAGCCCTGGGCGGCGGCGCTCAGCAGCCGGTCCCGGGCGGCCAGCGCCTCGTCCGGCACCCCGAGCGCCTCCGCCAGCTCCTCGGTCACCGCGCCGAGCGCACCGGTGACCGAGGCGTGCATGTTGAAGACCAGGGCCGTCGCGCCGTTGCCCCGGGCCAGCTCGGTGGCGACCGCCGCGTACTCGGCGAAGGTGGCGCCCATCCCGCCGAGCGCGGTGGGCACCATCAGGCCGAAGAGCCCCGCCTCGCGCAGGTCCCGGAAGTCCTCGACCGGGAACGAGCCGTCCCGGTCGTGCCCCGCCGCCCGGGCGGCCAGCCTCGGTGCCAGGCGGCGAGCCGCCTCCAGCGCGTGCTGCGTCATACAGCCCCCTTCTCGGCCCTCTCCCTACCCAGGGACGGGCACCGCTATCCGCTCCGTCGACCACGCCCCTGGTAGAGCACGGCGGTCGACCACGTCGGCACGATCCGCGGCGTCGGGCCGGCGACCGTCGCGTGCGGACGGCCGCCCGGAATCACGTCCGGACGGTCGGCGGCGCGCATCCGGCGGACCAGCCAGCCGAGCAGGCCGGGCACCCCCGGCCGGATGCCCCGCAGCCGCAGGTCGACCCCGTGCCGGGCGCACTCGGCCACCAGCGCCCGGGCGTCCACGAACAACCGTGGATCGTGGATGCCCCTCGGCACCGTGGGCAGCCGCTCGGCGATCCGCACGGCGAGCAGCCGGCTCAGCGCCGTGTCGTTCAACGTGTCCACAACGAGCAGGCCGCCGGGCCGCAGCAGCCGGCACGCCTCGGCCACCGCGCGCCGCCAGTCCGGCACGTGCTCCAGCAACTCGCCCGCGGCGACCACGTCGGCGCAGCCGTCCGTCAGCGGCACGGCGGTGACGTCGCCGTTGACGACGCTCACCCCGTGCGCGGCGGCCTGCTCCAGGGCCGACCGGGTGAGGTCGACGCCCACGTGCCGGTAGCCCTTGCCGGCCAGGTGCGGGGCGAGCAGCCCGGCGCCGCAGCCGAGGTCGACGAGGAGGGCGCCGGGGCGGGACGCCGTCGGCACCAGCGCCGCGCGGGCCTCGGCCAGCCAGTGCAGCATCGCGAACGCCCCGTCCGGCCGCCACCACTCGCCGGCCAGGTCGTCGTACTGGCGCGGATCGTTGCGTGGCAGGGTGCGGCCCGCGTCTGGCATGGACCGAGCGTGGCACGACTGCCCGGTAACGACCAGACTTTCCTCATGTCGCCAACGGTGCTAGGGCTGGTCAGGGCGAGTCACCCGGAGCCGGCCGCCGCGGTCACCACGGTGGCCGGGCTGCTGGCGTGGGGCGTCGGGCACCGGCCCGTCGGGATCCTCGCCGTGGTGCTCACCGTGGCGTCCAGCCAGCTCGCCGTCGGCTGGGCCAACGACGCGCTCGACGCGGAGCGGGACGCCACGGTGGGGCGTACCGACAAGCCGGTCGCCGCCGGCGCGGTGGGCCGGCGCGCGACGGCCGTGGCCGCGACGGTGGCCGCGCTCGCCACCCCGGCGCTGGCGCTGGCGACCGGTCCGGCCGCCGCGCTCTGCGCCACCCTCGGGCTGCTCTCCGCGCTGCTCTACGACTGGCCGCTGAAGTCGACCCCGGTCTCGGTGCTGCCCTACGCGGTCTCCTTCGGTTCGCTGCCCGCCTTCGTCGTGCTGGCGCTGCCCGGGCCGGTGGTCCCGCCGGTCTGGCTGGTCGCCGCCGCGGCCTGCCTGGGCGCCGGGGCGCACTTCGCCAACGTCCTGCCCGACCTGGCCGACGACGCCCGGACGGGGGTGCGCGGGCTGCCGCACCGGCTGGGTCCGGCCGGCAGCCGCGCCGCCGCCGCGCTGCTGCTGCTCGCGGCGACCGCCACGCTGGCCCTCGGGCCCCCCGGCCCGCCGTCGGGCGTCGGCGTCGCCGCGGTCGCGACCGCCGTCGTGGTGCCGCCGCTGAGCTGGTACGGCGGGCGTGCCACCGCCCGGGCCGGAGGCCGGCAGGTGGCCGCCTTCCGAGCCGTGATGCTGGTCGCCCTCATCGACGTCGTCCTGCTGGTCACGAGCGGCCGACTGGTGTGACGCGGGCCCCCTCGGGTGGCATCTCCGGGTCGGCGTGCGGGGGCGGATCAGGCCCAACTACCCTGGAGCGCGGTCTGCGCGGGCAGGGCCACCACCCCCGGCGTGAGCACCGGGTGGGATCGTGACGAGGAGGACCGACGTGACGCGCTCGATCAGGGGTTCCCGGCGGGCGGCCCTGCTGCTGTCCGGGATGGCCGCGGCGACCGGGCTGCTGCTGTCCGGCTGCGGCGCCGGCCAGGTCTCCGAGACCGCCAACAAGGAGCCGTCGGTCCAGGGCGTCAACCTGTCGGCCCGCAACGGCGAGTACGCGGTCCGCGGCCTGCTGGTCGACTTCCCCGGCACCGAGGGCTACCAGGCGGGCGCCAACGCCGTGCTGAACGCCGTGATCTACAACGACTCGCGAAACCCGGTCACCGTGACCGTCACCACCGACAGCGCCCGCGAGGTGGTGATCACCGGCGCCGGTGCGACCGCCAGCCCGTCGGCGTCCCCGAGCGGGTCGCCGTCGCCCGAGCCGTCGGCGCCGGCCAGCCCGGGCACCTCCGAGAGCCCGTCGGGGACCGCCAGCCCGGGTGCCCCCGAGAGCCCGTCGGGTTCGGCCAGCCCGGCCGCGCCGGAGAGCCCGGCCGCGCCGGCCGGCGAGCCGGCCCGGATCGAGATCCCGCCGCTGAGCTACGTGCAGCTCAACACCGGGTCCGCCCGGTTCTTCCAGCTCGTCGGCCTGAACGAGGCGCTGCGCTCCGGCCAGAACGTCTTCGTGACCTTCGACTTCGGCAACGGCGTCACGATCACCGGCCCCGCGCCCGTCGCCGTGCCGCTCACCCCGGCGGCGCCCCCGTCGCCGATCATCGAGCGTGAGGGCGGCTACGAGGGCCAGGAGGACGGCGGCCACTGACCCCCGCCCTGTCAGACCGACGACACCGTCGGCGTGGTGACCGCCACGCCGGCGGTGTCTTCGTCGTACCCGGGGACTAACGTCCCGGTGTGACCACCTCACGATCGACCTCCTCCCGCGCCGGCGGGGTCGGCGGGCGCGGACGCGCCGCCGCCCGCGAGCCCCGGCCGGCCTACGAGTGCGACGCCTGCGGGCACCAGCCACCGAAGTGGGTGGGGCGCTGCCCGGAGTGCGGCGAGTGGGGCTCGGTGGTCGAGTGCACGGTCACCGGCCCGACGGTCTCCGGAAAGGTGGTCAGCTCCCGGATGCCGGCCGAGCCGGCCCGGCCGATCGCCACCATCAGCGCCGCGCCGGCGCGGGCCCGCCCCACCGGGGTCAGCGAGCTCGACCGGGTCCTCGGTGGCGGCCTGGTCCCCGGCGCGGTGGTGCTGCTCGCCGGCGAGCCGGGGGTCGGCAAGTCCACCCTGCTGCTCGACGTGGCCCAGCAGTGGGCTGCCGGCGCCGGCAGCCCCTCCCTGGTGGTCAGCGGCGAGGAGTCGGTCAGCCAGGTCCGGCTGCGCGCGGAGCGGATGGGCACCCTGCACGACCAGCTCTACCTCGCGGCCGAGAGCGACCTCGCCGCCGTGCTCGGTCACCTCGACGCGGTCAAGCCGGGCCTGCTGGTGCTCGACTCGGTGCAGACCATCTCCACCACCGGCGCCGAGGGGGTGTCCGGCGGGGTGACCCAGGTGCGGGCGGTCACCGCCGCCCTGGTCTCGGTGGCCAAGGAGCGCGGCATCGCCACCGTGCTGGTCGGCCACGTCACCAAGGACGGCCAGGTGGCCGGTCCCCGGGTGCTGGAGCACCTGGTCGACGTGGTGCTGCACTTCGAGGGCGACAAGCACTCCTCGCTGCGGATGGTGCGCGGCGTGAAGAACCGGTTCGGCGCCGCCGACGAGGTGGGCTGCTTCGAGATGCACGAGGGCGGCATCAGCAGCCTGGCCGACCCGTCCGGGCTCTTCCTGACCCGCTATTCGGAGCCGGTGCCCGGCACCTGCGTCACGGTGGCGATGGAGGGGCGCCGGGCGCTCGTCACCGAGGTGCAGGCGCTGATCGGCGCGACCGTGGCCGGCTCGCCCCGGCGGACGGTCTCGGGGCTCGACTCGGCCCGGCTCGCGATGGTGCTGGCCGTGCTCCAGCGGCGCACCGAACGCCTGACGCTGCACGACCGGGAGGTCTTCGCGGCCACCGTCGGCGGCATCCGGGTGGTGGAGCCGGCGGCCGACCTGGCCGTCGCCCTCGCCGTCGCCTCCGGCGGGCTCAACCTGGCCATCGCGCCGCACCTGGTGGCGATCGGCGAGGTCGGCCTGACCGGCGAGGTGCGCCGCGTCGGCGCGGTGCCGCGCCGGCTGGCCGAGGCGGCCCGGCTCGGGTTCCGGCTCGCGCTGGTGCCGACCGGCTGCGGCCCCGAGAGCACCGGCGTCACGCCCGAGCACATGCGGGTGGTCGAGGTGACCGACGTGCGGTCGGCGCTCCAGGCCGTCGCCCGGGCGTCGGCCGAGTGACCGCCGGTGGCAGTCGGCGGAACGCCCGGCCCGATATCGGACAGCACGGACTCCGGCCCACGGTCCGGGCGAGGCGGGGCATCGTGACACATCACAGTAACCACGACAGCACCCACCGCAGGGCAGTCCGTAGACTGTGCCCGTGCCGATCGACCGCGACACCGCCAAGCCTGCCGGTGCGACGCCTCACGCCCGCACCGGCGCCGTGGGCTCGCCCGCCCGCCCGATCAGCGTGAGCGTGACCGGCGGCGCCGGGGGCGCCGGCGACCCGTTGCGGGCGAACCTGGCCCTGATGGCCCCGGGCACCGCGCTGCGCGACGGCCTCGAGCGCATCCTGCGCGGCCGGACGGGCGCCCTGATCGTCCTCGGCTACGACAAGGTGGTCGAGGGTCTCTGCACCGGCGGGTTCCCGCTCGACGTCGAGTTCTCCGCCACCCGGGTGCGGGAGCTGTGCAAGATGGACGGCGCGGTCGTGCTCTCCAGCGACGGCACCCGGATCGTACGGGCCGCCGTGCACCTGATGCCCGATCCGACCATCCCGACCGAGGAGTCCGGCACCCGGCACCGCACGGCGGAGCGGGTCGCCCGACAGACGGGCTACCCGGTCATCTCGGTCAGCCAGTCGATGCGGATCATCAGCCTCTACGTCAACGGCCAGCGGCACGTGCTGGACGACTCGGCGGCGATCCTGTCCCGCGCCAACCAGGCGCTCGCCACGCTGGAGCGCTACAAGCTCCGGCTGGACGAGGTCTCCGGCACGCTCTCCGCCCTGGAGATCGAGGACCTGGTCACCGTACGGGACGCGGTCGCCGTGGTGCAGCGGCTGGAGATGGTCCGCCGGATCGCCGACGAGATCGCCGGCTACGTGGTGGAACTCGGCACCGACGGCCGCCTGCTGGCTCTCCAGCTCGACGAGCTGATGGCCGGCGTCGACGCCGACCGCACCCTGGTGATCCGGGACTACCTGCCGGCCGGCCGGAAGTCCCGCACTCTCGACGAGGCGCTGGTGGAGCTCGACCTGCTCGGCGCGACCGAGCTGATCGACCTGGTCGCGGTCGCCAAGGCGATCGGCTACCCGGCCGCGTCCGACGCGCTCGACGCGGCGGTCAGTCCGCGCGGCTTCCGGCTGCTGGCCAAGGTGCCCCGGCTGCCGGTGGCCGTGGTCGACCGCCTCGTCGTGCACTTCGGCAGCCTCCAGCGCCTGCTGGGCGCCACGGTCGAGGATCTCCAGGCCGTCGAGGGGGTCGGCGACGCGCGCGCCCGGGGCGTCCGCGAGGGGCTGTCCCGGCTCGCCGAGGCGTCGATCCTCGAACGCTACGTCTGACCGGTCGGGCCGCGGAGCAGCCCGCCCACGGTCGCTCAGCCGGTGACGGTGAGCTTGACCGGCTCGCTGAGCTTGGTGCCGACCCGGGCGAAGACCTGGTACGTCCCGGCCGGCGGGTTCGGGCCCGCCGCCACGCCGTTGGCGCACTTGGTGGTGTCGCGGCCGTTCCAGCCCACCTGGTAGGAGCGCTCGAAGCCCGGCGTGAAGGACTGCACGTCGGCGCCCTGGCCGGTGCCGCAGGTGTCGGACGACCAGATCTTCTCGGCCCCCGACTTGATAAACAGCTCCTGCACGGAGGCGCCGACGTCGCGGCTGCACGTCCGCTCGGACCGGTTCTTGATTTTGAGCTGGAGGTCCACCACGGCCCCCCGGACCACCGAGGCGGGCTGGGCCACCGGGGTCACCGTGATCTCCGCGTCCGTGCAGGCGCCGTCGTCGGCGGCCGGCACGACGGGCGCCACCGGCGGCGAGTCGGTGGTGACCGGTCCGCCCGACGGGTCGCCGGCGTCGGGGCCGCCCGCCGCCCCCGGCGAGGGCGCCCCGGTCTGCGGGGTGAGCACCGAGCCGGTGGGCTCCGGCGAGGCACCGGACGACGTCGCGCCCGCGGTGGGCTGCGCGTCGCCGCCCTTGTTCGCGTTCCGGTTCGACCCGGTGCACGAATAGAGCAGGACAATCAGGAAGAGAAGCCCCGCTCCGAATACGACGGCGCGACGCCGCCAGTAAACGGCGGGTGGCAGGGGGCCGACCGTCAGACGCATGATGCCCCCACCGTAGCGGCGCGGGGCACCCCAGCCCCGCGCGACGCGCCGAGTCGTCCGCCGCTCACCGCATCCACCCTCCACATGCGACGGCTCCGCCTGCCGACCGTGTCCCGCCGGCGACGCTGGGTCGCCGCGCCGCCGCCACTCAGAGGTACACCTTGCGCTGGTAGATGGCGTGGGCGCCGGCGACCCGGTCCAGGAAGAGCAGGCCGGCGCAGTGGTCGATCTCGTGCTGGAGGGCCCGCGCCTCGAACCCGTCCGTCACCAGCCGTACGGGGCGGCCGGTGCCGGGCAGCACGCCCTCCACCACCAGCCGGCTCGCCCGCTTGACGTCCCCGGTCAGGTCGGGCACCGACATGCACCCCTCGCGGGCCACCTTCCACCGGCTCGCCTCGACGACCCGCGCGTTGCAGAGCACGAAGGTGCCGTGCACGGTGAGCGCCTTCGGGTGGCCGGTCACGTCCACCGCGAAGACCCGCGCGGCCACGCCGACCTGCGGGGCGGCCAGCCCGACGCAGCCCGGCGACACCCGCATGGTGGCGATCAGGTCCGCGGCCAGCCGTACGGTCTCCTCGGCGGTCGGGTCCACCTCGCCACCGACGTAGGTGAGCACCGGCTCCGGGGCGGACACCACCGGTCGCACCTCCCCCGGCACGCCCAGGGAATCCGGGGTCCAGTCGCCGAGGCCGGCGTAGGCCTCGGTCTCCGGACCGCGCTCGCCGCCGGTCACAGCAGATCCGGATCGGCCGGCCGGAGGCTCACCCCGACGCCCAGCTCCGCGGCCGTCGCCGTCAGCCGCCCGGCCAGCTCCTCGGCCGTGCCGGGCGGCAGCTCCACCTCGGCGACCACCACGTAGAGCGAGCCGGTCAGCCGGGTGCTCAGGTCGGTGACGTTGCCCCCGGCGTCCGCGAGCACCCGGGTCATGGCCGACACGATGCCCATCCGGTCCGCGCCGTGCACCGCCATCACGTACGGCTCGCCGGCGGGAGCCGTCTCACCGTCGGGGGTGACCGCGCGTACGGTGGCCAGCAGCTGGCCGTCGGCGGAGAGGGGCGCCAGCGCGGCCTCGACGTCGGCGGCGCTCGGGCCCACGCAGATCAGGGTCATCGCGAAGTGCCCCCGCAGCCGGGTCATGGTGCTGTCGGTGAGGTTCGCGCCGAGCCGGGCGAGCAGCTCGGCGACGTCGGCCACGATGCCTGGCCGGTCCCGACCGATGACGGTGATCGCGAGCTCGTTCATCCGGGCATTCTGCCCGATCCGTCCGCCACCGCCGCAGCACCCCGCCCGGACCGCCCAGCCAGCGGGACGGCGGCGGTGCCGGTCGTCGTCGCCCGTGCCCGGCCTCGTCGCCCGCGCCACCCCGGCGGTGGGCCGCGTGACATCATCGGCGGCGCGATGTCTGAGCCCACTTTCGCCACCCTGGTCAGCCGGTGGTACGAGGAGAACGCCCGCGACCTGCCATGGCGCGGGCCCGACGTGAGCCCGTGGGCCATCCTGGTCAGCGAGGTCATGCTCCAGCAGACGCCGGTCGTACGCGTGCTCCCCGCCTGGGAGGCCTGGCTGGCGCGCTGGCCGGAGCCGGCCGCGCTGGCGGCGGACAGCCCCGCCGAGGCGATCCGGATGTGGGGGCGGCTCGGCTACCCCCGCCGGGCGGTGCGGCTGCGCGACTGCGCGCTGGCGATCGTCGAGCGCCACGGGGGCCGGGTCCCGGACCGGCTGGACCAGCTGCTGGCCCTGCCGGGCGTGGGCACGTACACGGCCCGGGCGGTGGCCGCGTTCGCGTACGGCCAGCGGCACCCGGTGGTCGACACCAACGTGCGGCGGGTGGTCTGTCGGGCGATCGCCGGCGAACCGGACGCCGGCCCGGCGACCCGCCCGGCCGACCTGGTCGCCACCGAGGAACTGCTCCCCGCCGAGCCGGCCGCCGCCGCCCTGGCCAGCGCGGCCTTCATGGAGCTGGGCGCGGTGGTCTGCGTCGCCCGGTCGCCCCGCTGCGGCGCCTGCCCCGTCGAGTCGGTCTGCGCCTGGCGCGCGTCCGGCCGCGAGGCCCCCGCTGGTCCGACCCGCCGCCCCCAGCGGTACGCCGGCACCGACCGACAGGTACGCGGGCTGCTGCTCGGCGTGCTGCGGGAGGCGACCGGGCCGGTGCCGCACCAGCGGCTCGACCAGGTGTGGGTTGACGACGTCCAGCGGTCCCGGGCCCTCGCCGGGCTGGTGCGGGACGGTCTCGTGGAGCCGGTCGGCGAATCCTCGTTCCGCCTCGTCGGCGACGGACCGCCGGTCCCGGTGAGCTGACGCGCCGCCGGCCCCGGTGGCTGCCGCGCCGGATCGGTGGACCTGCCGCGCGGCCGGTCCCGGTGGGCTGCCGCGCCGTCGGTCCCGTCCCGGTTGGCTGACGCGCCGGATCGGCACGGGCCAGCCTGTGGGCATGACGAAGGGCCGGCCCCTCGTCGGGGCCGGCCCTTCGTGTCGTGCGTCGGGTCGGGTCAGGCGGTGTAGCCGCGGGTGGCGATCCAGTCGGCCAGGTTGTCCACGCTCATCCGGTAGGAGGCCTGGTTGGGGTCGGCGGAGTCGGCGATGGTGACGGTGTTGCCGTTGTCGCGGTAGCCGACGACGCTGATGTAGTG
>NZ_JBFABB010000039.1:0-56132 GCF_040640035.1 Micromonospora sp. NPDC023633
GCCAGCGCACGCCACCCTCCGCTTCGGCGAGCCAGATGACCCGACCGCCGTCGAACAGCACATTGATCTCTGAACGCCCGCCCTCATCAGGACAATGTTCTAGACCGAACGTCAATCATGTCCTGGGACGTATCCGTCAAGCATGTGGTGGGACTAGACACTCGCGCTGCTCTGCCGTCAAGCATGTGGTGGGACTAGACACTCGCGCTGCTCTGGTGTCCTGTCCCGGCTGAGGCTTTACACCCGCGTCCCACCTGATGCTTGACAGTGGCCGTGTTCGGCTTCTTGATCGCGTGATGTTTGCGGGCATCGCGAGGTCAGGGGGCCGGGATTGGCGCTGGTGCAGATGTCAGTGGTGGAGCAGCGATATCGGGCAGTTCTCGCGGTGAAGGCTGGGGACCGGGTTGGCGAGGTCGCAGGGCGGATGGGGGTGTCGCGGCAGAGCGTTCACGCGTGGCTGCGTCGCTATGACGAGGCGGGCCTGTCCGGGTTGCAGGACCAGTCGCACCGGCCGGACTCGTGTCCGCATCAGACGTCGCCGGAGGTGGAGGCTGCGGTGTGTGAGCTGCGGCGGGAACACCCGCGGTGGGGTGCGCGGCGGATCGCGTTCGAGCTGGGCCGCAACGGCTGTCCGGGTCCGGTGCCGTCGCGGATGACGGTCTATCGGATCCTGGCCAGGCACGGGTTGCACGTGGTGGTCAAACGTCGCCGTGGCCGGGGCGACTATGTGCGGTGGGAACGGTCGCGGCCGATGGAGCTGTGGCAGATGGACATCGTCGGCGGGATCATCCTCGCTGACGGCACCGAGGCCAAGGTGGTCACCGGGGTGGACGACCATTCCCGGTTCGCGGTGATCGCGAAGGTGGTCCGTCGGGCGACCGGCCGTGCGGTGTGTCTGGCCCTGGCCGAGGGGCTGGCCCGGTTCGGGGTGCCTGAGGAGTTGTTGACGGACAACGGCAAGCAGTTCACCGACCGGTTCGGCAAGGGCGGGGAGGTGCTGTTCGACCGGATCTGCCGAGAGAACGGGGTCGTGCACCGGCTGACCCAGCCCGCTTCCCCGACCACGACGGGGAAGGTGGAACGCTTCCACCAGACGCTGCGGCGAGAGCTGCTGGACGACGCCGGGTTGTTCGCCGACCTGGCGGCGGCGCAGGCCGCGGTGAATGCGTTCCGGCACGAATACAACACCGACCGGCCGCACCAATCCCTGGATATGGCGTTCCCGGCCGACCGGTTCCGCCCCGCAACCGGCCCGGATCAACGGCTGATGCCGGTGAAGCTGCCCGGCTTCCTCGCCGACGCAGTCGGCGAGGCCGCACCGACCGCCCCGCCCGTCGACCTGACCGCGATGGCGGCTGTCGACGACCATGAACCGCCGCCGCCGGCCGTCGACTACCGCGGGCCGGTCGAGTTCGATCGGGTCGTGCCGCCCTCGGGCAACCTGCAGGTCGCCGGCAAACAGTTCTGGCTCGGCTCAGCCCGATCCGGCGTGACAGTCAGGTTCTGGGCCGACACCGACGTCATCCACCTGCTCATCGCCGGCGCCCGGATCAAGTCCGTGCGCTCACACCTATCGGTGACCGACCTGGCCATGTTGGCCCGCAACGGCGGCCGTCCAGCCGGGCCATCACCGCTGCCCGTCGACACGGCGGGCCGCCCGGGCGTGGTGGAGGTCGAACGGACCGTCAGCCGCAGCGGCAGCGTCTCCCTCGGCCAGCACATCCTCCTTGCCGCCGAAATCCTCGGCGGCCGCCGCGTCGGCATCCGCATCGACGCCACCACCCTGACGTTTTTCCATTTGGAAACCCGCCAACTCCTACGCACCCGCCCCAACCCGCTCACCCCCGACGAGGTGATCCGGCTGCGCGGTGCCCGCCCGGCCGGACCACCCCCACAACCCGCCACCGGACCCACCAGGGTGCAGCGGCGGGCCTCCAACAGCGGAGTCGTCATGGTCGTCGGCCAAAAGATCGCCCTCGGCCGCGTCCATGCCGGCAAGACCGTCACCATCGACGTCACCGACACCACCCTCACCGTCGAATGCGACGACGGGCCGCGCACATTCCGGCGGACCAACGACCAACCGATCCGCAGCATCAAAGCCCATCGACCCCGCAAGACCGACCTGGCCGCCGGCGTCGGGGCTCAGGCCGATCGGGCGACCCAATAGGTCTGCTTGTGACCTCGTGCCACCATCACGGCGGCGGTTGCGTCCGCCTCCGCCCGGGTGTCATGTCGGGAGACCTCGTACCGATTGCCGTTGTCGTCCTGCCGCCACACCGTCCAACCCCTCGGACCGTCCTCGGCCAGGTGCCCAGGCATCGGCCAGATCGTGGTGAACGCATCCTCCGGCCAGCCCGGCAGCAACTTTCGGCTGACCGACATGAACACCGGACCATACGAGGTGTCGATACGCCAGTTCTCCCACTGGTCCAAATCGTGCGACGCGAACCGTGCCAGCAACCGCGTCAACTCCCGGATCTCCAGGTCACTCAGCGGCCCGCCCGGATCCACACTCTCCATACGGCCAGGATCCCAGACCGCCCCCAGCCGATCACCACCGTTACGATGCCCTCGATATCCCTAGGCCACCTGTCCGGCATCAGCTGGGACGGAAACGTCAAGCATCAACTGGGACTAGACACTCGCGCTGCTCTGGTGTCGTATCACGGCTGATGCTTTGCACCGGCGTCCCACCAGATGCGCGAGATGATCAGCGCAGCGGTCTTCGCCGGATGTGGGGACGGGATCCTTTGCCGATTGCGGCACCCCTTTTGCCCCGTCACATGATCATTCGGGCGGTAGTCTCCTTCGATGGCGATCTCCTCTCATCTCCGGAAACTGCGTGCCAAGGTCGGGCAACAGCTACTGATGCTGCCCTCGGTCAGCGGCGTCGTCTGCAACGACGACGACGAAGTCCTCCTCGTCCGGCGCTCTGACAACGGCTGTTGGTCGCTGCCAGCAGGAGCAGTCGAGCCGGGCGAGCAGCCCGCAGACGCCGTTATCCGTGAAGTAGAGGAAGAGACCGGCGTACAGGTTGTTGTCCAGAGCATCGCGGGCGTAGCACTCTACCCACGCACCTACCCCAACGGGGACTCCTGCCAGTACCTGAACGCGTGGTTCCGCTGCCGCCCCAAGAGCGGCCAAAAACGCGTCAACGACGACGAGACATCAGCCGTCGGATGGTTCCCCGCTCGGGCACTGCCAGAGATGGAAGCAACCGCCAAGCTCCGGATTAAGACCACCCTGAACAACCTCGATGGCGCCGCCTGGTTCGCCCGCCCCGGGGAGCAACATGACGCGCTGATCATGCCAGGCGACTGCTGAACCCTTCGTCCCCCGCTAGCGCTACCTCTCGCGTGCAACCTCCGCCAGTCAATTGGCCCCCCAAGCTGGCTGGCAGCACCGATCCTTGGTGGGCATGTCGTAGCTTCGATGGCATGACAGCTGTGGTGGTGGCTCTCACTGTGTTCGTGGTGTTGCTGATCGCGGCGTTCGTCTTTGTGGGCTGGCGAGACCGCAAGCGGCTCTCCTCACATGAGGATTCGGCTGCGGCGCGCGATGCCGCATCCGCCCAGGCGCGATACGCGGCCGAGCGTCATGGGGCGCAGGGTGAGGTATGGCGAAGCGGGCAAACCCCTAATAGCACGTAAGCGGCAACTTCCTGGGACCGCAGCGGCTCGGACGCGCCACGTGGTCACCTGATCCGCCAACGGACGGTTGGCTCCGACGAGGGTTGGAGTTCGCGGCCCTCAACCGTGGTGCTGGCCGGGCATGGAGGCACGGGCAACAACGCAGAGCTCTACGATGGACCTCCGCTGGCCGGTGTTGACCGCTGTATCGGGCACGGGCTCACGTGGGGCTGAGGCTTGAACCCCCACGGCGTGAAGCGGTCCGCGATCGGGTGAAATCGGGTGTATCGGCCGTGTGACTTGCGCTTCGACTCTCGGCGTCTCTTCACGCTTCGCACGCCTTCCCGCCCTCAGTTGTGCCGGATCTGTGCCCGATGATCTCGGCCTTGACATGCGCCACTGAGCACCGCCTCGGACCTCACCGGTAAAGTGCGCCTCTACCAGTGACGGCCACAGGTTCTTTCGCTGTCGGATACAGCCTCGCCTGGAGATGGTGGATGTCAGCTCAGCCCTGGGCTTTCGGCCCGGTGGGAGACCTCGCGTGGCAACACTTCCCGGAGGCCCGGGAGCACATCACGGACCTGGTCTGCACCGAGCTGCAACGCGCGATCGACGCCGACCGGATGCCGCAACCGGTGGACCAGTTCGAATACGCGCTGCACGCCGTCGGTCCGCTGGTCGAGGACCTCGGCCTGGTCGACCTCGACCGTGACCTGGTCCGGCGCTTCTGCCTGTTCTGCCGTGACCTCCTGGACTACTCCGGCCCTGACGGGTACGAGGTCTCCCACGTGCTCGGCATGTACGTGCTCGACGGGTTGGACGGCCCGCCCGTCGTCCGGGTCATCCGGCAGGTCGACCCGGGTCTGATCGAGCTGGTGCGGGCCCGCTTCCCCGGGTTCTGGGCCGAGGAGTAAGGCTTGCCGGCGTGGTCACCCTCGGCCGCCGGGGCGTCAAGCGCCTAGAGGGCAAACGGCTGGCTGGGCTCCTCGGCCAGGTCGCGGAGGTCGGGCCGTTCAAGTTCCGCGCGACCTGGACCGACCGCGACGGCATGGAATGGTCAGCGGAGTTCACCACCAAGCGGGAAGCGGTCGACTGCGTACCCCAGCGGACTTCCACGATTCGGTGCGCAGGGTCTTCGGTGGACCTGCTGACGATCCGCTGACTACCAAAGACGATCCTCGATCAGCGGGGCAGCCTACCGGAGGAGAAGACAGCCCGTGACCTGGCCGGATGATGTGGTGGAGCCCAGGGGACTCGAACCCCTAACCCCTGCCTTGCGAAGATCAAGACTGCTGTCAGCGGGCGTCGGCTCCCGCGGCTGACCTGCTCGTCCCGTCGGCCCGCGTCCACTCATGACCGGCTCGGTCTGCCGGCTTGGCTGTACGGATGGCTGTACAGCCGGCACATGCCGTCATCCGTGGCAGCTAAGGTTCTCCCCATCAGGCAGAAAGTTGACCTCGATCCCGAGCTCGCCATAGGTCTGAGGGCCTGGCATAGCCCGCCCATACCCGAGAAGCAGACGGACCTGCTGCTCGTTGATCACGCGGTCCGCGCAGAACAGGTTCGTCTTTCCCGGCTCCGGCGAGATTCTCCAATGGCCCGCTGTCAACAACCCGCGGTAGTGGCGAAGGACCGGGTCCATCGACGTGCCCGGCGGCAAGCCGATCTCCGCCCTAACACGCCGCCATGGGTTGCTCTCATCGCCGCACGGAAGCTGCCCGACGCGGTCGAGGGTGGTGCCGGGCGGAGGCGATGTCAGCAAAGGGTCTCGCGTCAACTGCTCCGCGAGCTGGTGATCGCTCTCTGTGCACTCGGCTTCATCAGCCAGGCTAACGGCCGTGCTGAGACCCTTCACGGTCAGGCCGCACAGCGCCAGAGCACCGACCAGCACCACCCCGACTACGGCAGAGCGGGCTAACACCTGCTGCGGCATGGGCTGAGGGTAGGACAAGTTTCTGCGTTGGGTAGTCCTAGCGGCCGGCCGGCGCGGCCCGCTTGCGGGCCGCCTTGACCACGACCAGGTGGCGATGCTCGCGGAGGCGTGCGGGCGGTACGGGCTGCTGGTGCGGTTCCTCGTCTCCACCGGGCTGCGGTGGGGTGAGGCATCGGCGCTGCGGGTGTCGCGGCTGGATCTGCTGCGGCGCCGGGTGACGGTGGCGGTGGCCTTCGCGGAGGTTGGCGGGGAGCTGGTCGAGGGCACGCCGAAGAATCATCAGCGCCGGTCGGTGCCGATTCCGCGGTTCCTCGTCGACGAGCTGGCCGCGCACGTCGCCGCAAAGCGTCGGGACGCGCTGGTGTTCACCGCCCCGAACGGCGAGCCGTTGGGCAACACCAACTTCCGGACGCGGGTATGCGGGCCGGCGGCGGCGTCGGTCGGGCTGGCCGGGCTCACTCCGCACGACCTGCGGCACACGGCGGCAAGTCTCGCCGTGGCGGCCGGCGCGAACGTCAAGGCCCGACAGTCGCTCACGCCGGCAGCGGCCTCTCGCCATTCGGTTATCCGACGAATCGGTGCCGATCCCGGCCCACTCCACATTCTGAGGCCACGCGCACTTCCGGCTCATGTGTCACGATCTTCGCTGTGCGTCTTACGTTCGGCCTGCTCGTTGCATCCGTCGCGGCTGGTCTGCTCTCGGTTGCGGCGGCGCTCCTCGCCATACCAGCGGCGTCGCTGCAGTTCGGCCTGATCATGCTGCTCGCACTGCTCGGCTACGTCCTGGTAGACCGAGGTGCACGCCGCGTGAGGTGGGTCTTCGCCGCCGGTATCGGGCTACTTGCCGTGGTGGCGGTGAGACTGCTCTGGTACCAGGAGCAGGTCGATGAAGCAGGCTGGCTGACATACGGCCAAGGGGTAGCGAAGACGTCCGTGTTGGCGCGTTGGCGGGTGATGATCGACCGGGAAAGGCTCGCCGCGCTGGGTCTGATGCTTGGCGTTCTCTGTCTCGCGGCCGGTGTGTTGGCGCTACCGTCACGTGGCAGGAGGCGGGGTGTGGCGACGACAGTCCTCGCGCTGCTGCTACTCGCCTGGTTCGGGCTGAGCGCCGCGCGGGAGTTTGGCCGTTATCCGCTGCTCGACCTACTCGGGACGGTGTGGCCGGCGCTGCTCGCTGCCCTCGTGACCATGGGGGCACTCGCACTGTCAGGGTGGCGGGCCGACCGGCGTTGGCTGCTCCCAGCGGGGTTGTTCCTGCTATCACTCGAAGCGGCTCACGCTTACGCGGATCTCGCTGCGGCGTGGTCAGCCTGGTGGGTTACAGCCAACCCTCCCAACGGCACCCTCCTGACCGTAGGGGTGGCGGTGCGCACGCCAACGGAGGGCTTCCCTCAGGTGTCGTCGGCCATAGAGGCGGCAATCGCGCTCGCCGGCGTGGGACTGGTGGCCGTCGGCGCATTGCGCAGTTCCCGCGAGGCTGCCGCTTCCTAGGTCGAGGCCTGGCAAGGTAAATCTCTCGGGGAGTGGATCTCCTCGTCGGGCAGTCGTAGACCGTCCAGCCTCCCCGGACGGGGACAAGGTGGAGCGCCCACCGGACGAGTTTCAATGGCGTTTGTCAAGCGGGCTGTGCGGTGGGCAGGGTCTCCTCGGTCGGGCAGGCATGTTCCTGCCCGGGGTTCTCGGTCGGGTCGAGGCTCGCCGTAGGCGACCGCGTAGCGGCTTGGCCTTGACCTGGCCGGGGTTCTCGGGCAGCCCCTTGGGGTGTGCCCGAGCGAGGAGACCCGTTGCGGTCTCTGAGGGAGGGTCGGGGCAGCGCCCCGCTTCTTCCGAGAGGCAGGGTTGTGGCGTCGACCGTGGTGCCTGTCTGGGTCAGGGCTGAGTACCGCGCCGTGCTACGAAATCCAGAAAGTCTGGTGCCTCCAGCGTCGGGTCGTCGGCGTCGTGGTAGTGGAACCACACCTCGTCGCTGCACCGGCCGTCGAGGACGGAAGCACCAGTAGTCGCCTGTGCCGACGGGTGCCACTGCAACGAAGGACCCATCCGGGAACTCGGCCTGACTGACGGAGAGGACGTCGTCGAAGTGGTGCGCGGACGCTGCTGTGGCTATGGGCAGCAGGTCGAGGGATCCGAACTGCCCGCTGCCGTAGCGCATCATGAATGCCTTGTACTGCTTGGGCAGGGTCGCGCCCAGCGGTGCCAGTGGTCGCCTCCGTCCAGCTCGCAGCCTGCGGCGACCCCGAAACGGAATCGCTTATGACAACCGTTATCGTTACCGCGTTGCCCTGCCTCCCGACGAAAGTTTTTGGTTGTGACACGACTACGTCTCGCCCTGGCCTCCCTGCTCGCCGCCGGTGTCACCCTGACCGGCTGCGCCGGTCCCTCCGCACCGTCACAACCCGCTGCCGCCCCCGCGCCCTCCGCGCCGCCGGTGCAGGCGGTGACCCATGCGTTGAGCCTGACTGACGCACGCGGGCAGACGGTCAGCCTGAAGTCGAAGCCGGACCGGATCGTCTGCCTGACCGGGCTGTGCGACGACGCGCTGGTGGAACTGGGTCTGACGCCGGCGGCGACCACCACGCCGAAGCTCGTCGCCCGTCCCGACTACCTCGGGGAGGCCGGCAGGGCCGTGCCCACCCTGCCAGGCATGTTCGGCAACGAGGACGTGGCGGCGATCGCCGCCGCGAAGCCGGACCTCGTCATGGGTCTCGCTGGAGCGCACGACCAGCTTCGCCCGGCGATCGAGAAGTTCGCGCCGCTATGGCTGGTCGAGGTGAAGACGTACGAGGACTCGGTGCGCTACCTACGCGACGTGGCGACGCTCACCGACCGCGGCGCCCAGCAGGTGCTGGCCGAGCGGGCGTTCCGCGACCGGCTCGCCGCCGCCCGAGCCACCTCGACCGAGCGGGGGCTGAACAGGACGACCGCGCTGGCGATGTACGGCGGCACGTCGATCGGGGTCAACACCTCCGACGACCTGCTCGGCCACCTGCTGTCGCAGGTGTTCGACTACCCGTGGCCGAGCAAGGGCGGCGGCTTCGACACCGCGCAGGCGTACAACGTGGAGGAGATTCTCACGCGCGACCCGGACATCGTGTTCATCCAGTCGTTCACCTTCGGCCCGGACGCCAAGACGGTGTCGGCCCAGTACGCCGCCAACCCCGTGTGGAAGCGGATCACGGCAGTGCGGGAGGGCCGGGCGCACGAGGTGCCGGCGGAGCTGTGGGCCTCGGGCCGGGGCACCCGCGCGTTGGGGTTGATTCTCGACGAGGCGGTCGCCAAGGCGACCGCATGACGGCGCTCGACGTCGCCGTGCCCCGGCCGGTGCCGCGCTGGTCGGCGGCGTTGACGCTGGTGGCCGCCCTCGCCGTCGCGGTCGGGTTGACCCTGGGCGTGAGCCTGCCAGCAGAGGCGGACGTCGCGCGGGTGGTGCTGTGGGAGCTGCGGATGCCACGGCTGCTGCTCGCCCTCCTGGGCGGCGCGGCGGTCGGGGCGGCGGGGCTGCTGATGCAGGCGGCACTGCGCAATCCGCTGGCTGTGCCGGAACTGTTGGGGGTGTCCACCGGCGGTGCCCTGGCAGCGGCGGTGACGGTGGTCTGGGCGTTGCCGGTCCCGGTGGCGCTACAGCCGGTGGTGGCGCTGGTCGGGGCGGTGTGTGGGGGTGCGGTGTGTCTGGCCGCTGCCGGCACGGGTCGCGGCCCGGGCGCGGTGCTGCTGATCGGCGCGGCGGTCTCCACCGCGTTGCAGGCGGTGCTGCTGGCCGTGATGGCGGCTGCCGACCGGCTGCAGTACGACACGCTGTTCCGGTATCTGGTCGGCAGCCTCACGGGGATCACCTGGGACCACGCCCGGCTGACGCTGCCGTGGTTGCTGGCGTGCGTGCCGCTGGCCGTGCTGGCGTTGCCCGCGCTCGGGGTGCTGCGCCTCGGTGACGAGGCGGCGGCGGCCGTCGGGCTGCACGTGGGCCGGGCCCGGATCGCCGTGCTGGGGCTCGCCGCCGTCCTGGTCGCCGTGGTGGTGGGACCGTGCGGACCGATCGCCTGGATCGGTTTCGTCGCGCCCCACGCTGCCCGCCGGCTGCGCCCGGCCGCCGACGCGCGCCTCCTGCTGCCCTGGGCGGCGGCGATCGGCGCGCTGTTCACCACGGTTGCCGACCTCGCCGCTCGACACGTCTTCGCCCCGGCGGAGACTCCGCTCGGCGCGTGGACGGCGGCCGTCGGCATCGTCGCCGGGTTGCTCATGCTGGCGCGACGGAGCACGTCGTGAGGTGGTGGTGGGCGGTCGGGGCGCTGCTCGCGGCGGCCCTCGCGGAACTGGCCGTGGGCCATGGTGTGAACTGGCCGCAGCTGGACCCGTTGGAGCAGCGGATACTCGTCGAGCTGCGGCTGCCTCGCCTGGCCACCGCGCTGCTCGCCGGTGCCGGGCTGGGTGCGGCCGGGTTGCTGTTGCAGGCCGTGCTGCGCAACCCGCTGGCCGCGCCGGAGCTGACGGGGGTGAGTCCGGGCGCGGTGCTCGGCGTGCTCACCGGCATCCAGATCGGGCTGGTGCCCGCGGATTCGGCCGCCGGCGCGCTCTTTGCCGCGCTGGCCGGTGGCGCCCTCGGTGGCGCGCTGATGTGGCTGCTGGCGCGGCGCGGCTCGACGACGGAGGTGGCGGCGTACGGGTTGCTCGGGTCGGCGGCGCTGGCCGGGGTCACCACGCTGTTGCTGGCGTACCAGCCGGGTCGGTTCGGCAACGCGATGCGCTGGCTGGTCGGCTCGACCGACGGCCGGGTCTGGGCGCACGTGCAGACCGCGTGGCCGTGGCTGGTCGCGTCGCTGGTGCTGGCCTGGCTGTGCTCGGCCCCGCTGGGCGTGCTGGCCGCCGGTGACGGGCACGCCGTCGCGCTCGGTGTACCGCCCCGCCCGGCCCGCGCGGTCGGCCTCGCGCTGGCGGTGGCGTTGGCTGCCGGGGCCGTCGCGCTGGCCGGCGCGCTGGCCTTCGTCGGGCTGGTCGTGCCCCACGTGGCCCGGGCGATGTGCGGGGCGGACCTGCGCCGGGCGTTGCCGGCCGGCGCGCTGCTCGGGGCGAGCGCGGTCGCGGGTGCGGACGCGCTCGCGCAGGTGTTGACGGTGGTGGTGCAGTCCGGATCGGCCGCACAGCGGCTGGGCGTGCCGGCGGGCGCGGTGACCGCGCTGCTCGGGGCGGTGGCCCTGGTCGTGGTGGCACGCAGGTCGTCTCACGTGGAGGTGTCATGACGCAACCGGTGTTCGCGGCGGAGGAGGTCCGGTATCGGTACCGGGACCGGGTCCAGCCGGTGCTCGACGGGGTGTCCCTGGTCATCCGTCCCGGTGAGTGCGTGGCGCTCGTGGGCCGCAACGGCTGCGGCAAGTCGACCCTGCTGCGGCTGCTCGCCGGCATCGACTCGCCGGAGAGCGGGCGGGTCCTGCTGCACGGCCGCCCGGCACACGAGATGCGCCGGCGGGACGTGGCGCGGCAGGTGGCCGTGCTGCACCAACAGCTACCGCCGATGCCGGGGATGACCGTTCGGCAACTCGTCGCGCAGGGCCGCTACCCGCACCGGGGGACGTTGGGGATGCTGTGGCGCCCGGAGGACGCCGAAGCGGTCGCCGCACTCGACGCGGCGGACGTGGCGCGGCTCGCCGCGCGGGAGGTGGACACGCTCAGCGGCGGGGAACGCCAGCGGGTCCGCCTCGCGCTCGCGCTCGCGCAGCAGACCCCGGTGCTGCTGCTGGACGAGCCGACCACCTTCCTCGACGTACGGCACCAGCTGGAGGTGCTGTCGCTGGTCCGCCGCCTGCATGCCGAGCGGGGCCTGACCGTGGTGGCGGTGCTGCACGAACTGGACCACGCCGCCCGGTTCACCGACCGGGTCGTGGCGCTGGCCGAGGGCAGGGTCGCCGCCGACGGGCCGCCTGTCGAGGTGGTCACCCCGGACCTGCTCGCCACGGTGTTCGGCGTACGCGGGCGGGTGGTCACCGACGCGCACACCGGCACCGTCCGGGCGCTGGCGGATACCCCGGTGGAGGCGGCGTGATCGTCCATCGGGAGTTGGTGCGACTCGGCGGCGCCGTCGCCGCACCGGTGGCCGGGTGCGCGGCGCTGGGCGTGGCGGTCTCGGGCGCGTACGTCGGCCAGGCGCTGCTGCTCGCTGCGGCGCTGGCGGCGGTGGCGCGCCGTGACCTCGACGCCACTCCCCCGCTGCTGGCCGGAGTACTCGCCGTGATCGCGACCCGGGCCGTGCTGCTGTACTGGCGGGAGGTCGCGACGGCCACGGCGGGCGCCCGGATCCGTGCCCGGCTGCGCGACCGGTTGGTGGCGCGGCTGGCCGAGCTGGGCCCGGCCTGGCTGACCGGGGCGCGCACCGGGCGTACGCAGGCCACGCTGGTCGACGGCGTGGAAGGGCTCGACGCCTACTACAGCCGCTATGTCCCGCAGGTGCTCATCACGGTGACCGTCCCGACGGCGCTGGTGGGGTGGCTGGCCACCGTCGCGCCCGTCGCCGCGGCGTTGCTCGGCACCGCCGTGCTGCTGGTGCTGACCGTCCCGCGGGTGTGGGACGCCACCCTCCTGCGGCGGGGTCGGGGACGGTGGGCGGCCTTCACCGCGCTCGCCGCCGACTTCCTCGACACCCTCCAGGGTGCCGCGACCCTGCGGGCCTTCGGCGCGGTCGGCCGGATGCGCGACCGCATCGAGGCGCGCAACCGCGACCTGCACGCCACCACCATGACGCAGCTGCGGCTGTCGTTGATCGAAAGCGGGATCAGCGCCCTGCTCATCCAGGCCGGAATCGCCGCGGCGACCGTCGCGGCGGCCGTGGCCGCGAGCGGCGGCCGAGCCGACGCGGCCACCGTGTTCCTGGTGCTGCTGGTCTCGGTGGAGTGCTTCCGGCCGGTGCGTGACCTGGGCGCGCACTGGCACGCCGGCTACCTCGGCATCACCGCCGTCGACGGCCTCACCGACCTGCTCACCGCGCCGGCCCCGGTGACACACACCGGCCGCGTCGCCCCCCGTTTCGCCGAGGGTCCGGCGGTCGCCGTCGAGGCAGTCACCTACCGCTACCCCGACCGGGAGTCGCCGGCGGTGAGGGACGTGACGCTGCGGCTGGCCCCCGGCGAGACCGTCGCGGTGGTCGGCCGGTCCGGCGCGGGCAAGTCGACCCTGGCCAGCCTGCTGCTGCGGCACCTCGACCCGAACACCGGTCGGATCACCGTGGACGGCGTCGACCTGCGCGACCTCACGCGGGACGCGCTGCGCCGGACGGTGACCGTGGTCGCGCAGGAGACGTACCTCTTCCATGGCACGGTGGCGGAGAACCTGCGCCTGGCCCGCCCGGACGCCACCGACGCCGAGCTGCGGGCCGCCGCCCGCGCCGCCGGCGCACACGACTTCATCACGGCCCTGCCAGACGGATACGCGACAGCGGTCGGCGAGCGCGGCGCCACCCTGTCGGGCGGGCAGCGGCAGCGACTGGCCATCGCCCGCGCGCTGCTCGCCGACACCCCGGTGCTCGTCCTCGACGAGGCCACCTCCCACCTGGACAGACGACAGGAAGCCGAAATCGTGACGGCGCTGGCCGACGCCACGCGCGGGCGCACCTGCCTGGTCATCGCCCATCGTCTCGCCAGCGTCCGGCACGCCGATCGGATCGCGCTGATGCAGGACGGCCGGATCACCGCCACCGGCAGCCACGACGACCTGTTGCGCACCACCCGCGCCTACGAAGAACTCATCACCGCGCAGGAGGTGCCCTGATGGTCACGACGGACCTCGCATCCGACCCGGCCGCCCCGTCGACCGGCCGTGCCGCGGAGCCCGAGCCCGGCGGCCGGAAGCCTGGTGCGCTGCGGCGGCTGCTGCCTGCGATCGCGGGGCACTCCGGGGCCTTCTGGGCGACCCTGGCGGCGAACCTCGTCGGGCAGCTCGCCATCGCCGGCGCAGCGGTCCTCGGCGCGTGGCTGCTTGGACGGGCGGTGATCGGAGATCCCACACCGGTCGACGTGGTCACCGCGGTGCTCGGCGGGCTGGTGGCGGTCATCGCCGCGGCCACCTGGTGGGAGATGCTCGTCTCGCACGACCTGGCCTACCGGGTCCTGGCCGACCTGCGACTGCGGGTCTACGACGCGATCACCCGGATCGCGCCCGGCGGACTGGCCGGCAGGCACTCCGGTGACCTCACCACCGTCGCACTGTCCGACGTGGAGACCCTGGAGTGGCTCTTCGCGCACACGATCGCGCAGCTGCTGACCGCCACCGTCGTCCTGACCGCCGGCACGCTGCTCGCCGCGTCGATCGACCCGTGGTTGCCCGCCGTGGTGCTGCCGCTGGCCGGCCTGATCACGGTGGTGCCGTGGCTGCTGCGCCGTCACGCCGACCGGCACGGCACACGCGTCCGGGCGGCGACGGCCAGCATGACGGCCGACATCGTCGACACCGTGCAGGGCCTGCGGGAGCTGACCGTCTTCGGGGCGATGGACCGGCAGCGCGCCCACCTGGCCGCGCGGACCCGGCAGCTCGGCCGGGCGCAGCGGGCCAACGCCGCCCGGGCGGGCCTGGAGACAGCGCTCGTCGACGCGCTGCTGGCCGTGGCCGGCGTCGGCGGGCTGCTGGTCGTGGCCGACGGTGTCGGTGCGGGCCGTCTGGACCCCGCACTCGCACCGGTCGCGGTGGTCCTCGCTGGAACCGTGCTCGGCCCGGCGGCCCAGGTCGCGCTGCTGCTCAAGCAGGCCGGCGTCCTCCGCGCCGCGGCTGGCCGCGTCGACACCCTGCTGCGCGCCCCGGCACCGGTCACCGCCCCGACCGACCCACTGCCGGCGCCTGCCGGTGGCGAGGTGGCCTTCGACGACGTGCACTTCGGCTACCTGCCTGGCCGTCCGGTGCTGTCGGGCGTCTCGTTCACGATCCGTTCCGGCGAGACCGTCGCCCTGGTCGGCGCCTCCGGCGTCGGCAAGTCCACCTGCGTCCACCTGCTGTTGCGCTACGCCGACCCCACCGCTGGCCGGATCACCGTCGGGGGCGTCGACCTGCGGCACCTCACCGACGCCGACCTCCGGCGCACGGTCACCGTCGTGCCCCAGGACGTGCATCTCTTCCCCGGGTCGATCGCCGACAACATCCGCCTGGGCCGGCCCGACGCCACCGACACCGACCTGCGGCGAGCCGCCAACACCGCACAGGTCAGCGCGTTCGCCGACGAACTGCCGCGCGGACTGGAGACCCCCGTCGGGGAGCGGGGCGGCGCCCTCTCCGGTGGCCAGCGGGCCCGGGTCGCCGTCGCCCGCGCACTGCTCACCGAGGCGCCGATCCTCGTCCTCGACGAGGCCGTGGCGAACCTCGACGCTCGCACCGAGCGTGACCTCACTGAGGCCCTCGACGCCGCCCGCGCCGGGCGGACGACCCTGGTGATCGCCCACCGCCTGTCCACCATCATGCGCGCCGACCGCGTCGTGATGCTCGACGCGGGCCGCGTCGTCGCCGATGGCGCCTTCGAAGACCTGCGCGACCGGCAACCCCTGACCGGCCTGCTGGCCGACCAACTCTCGGTCCACCGGCACACACCACGACACCCTTGATTCCATAGGTTCAGGGTTCAAGTCCCGGCGTTGCCGAAACACTCTCTTTAGTGTGACGTGTCTGAAGAGGTTTGACAGTGCCGAGGGTGTCGTACCGGGCTGCCAAGATGCGGGCGTGGACGACGCGTTGACGGTGCTGAGGCGAGAGTTCGAGTCCGTGGATGGGAGCTTCCTGCTCCGACTGCGCTGTGAACTCGTTTGGGACCGGGCGGCGTTCAGCCGGTTGGAGCAGGCGATGCGGATGGCCTGTGAGCAGCGTGAGGGTCATGACGACTTGCCGCGCTGGATGGCTGAGGGGTTCTACGAGGTCTCACACTTCGTGGCGGAGTGGACCGCGCACCCGAACTTTCCGCGGCCGGAGCCGGCTCAGTACTACCAGGACTGCCTGGAGCGGTTGCGGGATCTGACGGACTGGTTCTTTCGAGGGTGGCATGCCTACCAGGAGCCGCACCTGTGGCGTGATCTCTAGCGTCCTACGGAAGGGTTGCGTTGTGCCTTGGCGAGAACCTGGTCAGCGGTTTTGGTCCAGCGGAATGGCTGACAGCGCTCGTTGTAGCCGTCGATGAACACGCGGATCGCGGCAATCAGGTCGGCGACGCTGGTGAAGCTGCCGCGGCGGATGGCCTGCCGGCTGATGATCCCGAAGAAGATCTCCACCATGTTCATCCAGGACGCGCTGGTCGGGGTGAAGTGCATCGTGATCCGCGGATGTTTGGCGAGCCACGCTTTGACGTTCGGGTGGTTGTGGGTGGCGTAGTTGTCGGCTACCACGTGCAGCTTCACTCTTGGGTGGGCCTTGGCGACCTGCTTGAGGAAGGGCAGGAACTCGATATTGGAGTGCCGCTCGTAGCAGACGTCCGCGGTGATCTTTCCGGTGGCGACCTCAAGCGCGGCGAACAGCGTGGTGGTGCCGTGTCGTCGGTAGTCGTGGGTACGGCGTTCCGCGGCGTCGAAGCGCATCGGCAGCAGCGGCGCGGTCCGGTCCAGCGCTTGGATCTGCGACTTCTCGTCCACGCACACCACGACCGCGTTGGCCGGCGGGTCCAGATACAGGCCGACCACATCGCGAATCTTGGCTTCCAGCTGCGGGTCCGTGGAGAACTTGAACGTCTCAACGCGATGCGGCTGCAGGCCCCAGGCTCGCCAGATCCGGGCCACCTCGGCGAAGCTGACGGGCATCCCAACCCTGGTCAAATGGTCCGCGAGCAGCCGAGCCGACCAGTGCGTAACCGCAAGGTCCGACGGCGGCGGGTTCAGCGTCGACACGACCACCGCCGCCTCGTCTATCCGCCCCGGCCGACCCGAGCGCGGCAGGTCGGCCAGTGCGGCGATCCCACCGGCCTCGTACCGAGCCCGCCAGACGATCACCGTCTGCCGCGTCATTCCGACCCGCCGACCGATCTCCGTATTCGGCAGGCCCTCGGCGGCCAGCAACACCATCCGAGCCCGCTGCACATGACCGACCGGCGCAGTAGACGAACGCGTCAACTCCCGCAGACGAGCGCCGTCACCGAGGCGAAGTACCAACGGGGCAGCGACAGACACGCCTCATTGTCGCCCCCAATACCGTCAAATCACTTCAGACACGCGACATTAGGATCAAGGCGCCGCGCAAGCGCGGCGCACCGCAGCCAGCCGCGGCTGGCTGCGGCACGGGCCGATGTCGCGGCTCGACTACTCGTAGACGCAGGCAGCCCGAAGGATGTCTGCCACCAGCGACCAGGTGGGCTGTTCAGGCAGCTCCTGGCCTTGATTGCGTGCCCAGCCGTCCATGCTGCCGATCCAGCGGGACGCGGCTTCGAGGTACCGGGGCAGGTCGACGTTCTCCCAGGAATCCGGAGGCGTAGCCGACGCCTCGGAGAGCGCCCGAATGTAGGCCGCCAGATCCTCGCGGCTCTTCACCGCGCCAGTGTCGTTGAGATCCATCAGCGGATGATCGCTTACCTGTCAGAGGGTTCGCAGCGGCCCTCCAAGGCCCTCCCACAACGCTGTGACGATCGCGAGGGTGGAGGGCCGCCGTCGAGGTCGGGGCGATCGCTGCCGCGCCGCTGCGCGGCTTGCTACCGGAGTGCGTAGTCCGGGCGGGTGGTGGGCCCGGCGGTACGCGATGCCGCCCGGCCCCGACGAGGGCCGGGTGCGGGAAGCCGTACGACACCAGACAGCCGGCCTACGCGTCTACAAGCGGTCGCCGTCAACCGTTAGCCTGCGCAGGCGGCACGGGTCAACAGGGAGACGGACCATGGGCGTCTGGGATGTCAAGAGTGATGACGAGCGCGATCACTGGAGCTTCGTCCCGATGGACAGCGTGGGACCGCTCCAATTCGGAATGAGTTCCGACGAGGTGGTCGCGGCACTCGGCGATGGTGAGTCAGCCGGCAGGGGCTGCGGTTCGTGTCGTGGAGAGTCGTATGAAACGTTCACCGATGCGGGCGTCAGTGCCTACTACATGGACGGGTTGCTGTACTGCATTGCCGTTGACGCACTCAGAGGACCACAGGTCACGCTCGATGGCGTGGCACTGGTCGGTCGCGTGCCCTCCGAAGTGGAACAGTGGGCATGGGGTCAAGCGGATAGGTGCCGACGAGAGTTGCGTTACACGCACGCTGCGGACCCGGAGTTGGCGGACCTCGGCTTGATCATCCGAGCTCAGCGGGCTGGCGACATCGTTCTCAGCCGACCCGTCTTCCTCAAGGAGCGGGCAGAGGTCACGTGGGACCACGTTCCCTCAGAAGAGTGGCGCACCTTCTAATGGTGTAGCGGTAAAGGTCGCGGATGCCTGCCGATGCAGAGTACGTGCAATGGTCTGCCCGTCTGACCCGGCAAGCCCATCTGTCTTGCCTGGTCAGAACAGGTCGGAACCTCCGGTCTGCACTGCCTTTGAACCAACAACGCGCCGACGCCCTACCCGTCTGGCTGCACACCTACAACTACCATCGCAGCCACACCTCACTCGGCGGCAAACCACCCATCAGCCGCGTCAACAACGCTCCAGGGCATTACAGCTAGGGCCTGTCCGACGGATCTTGGGGTCGCCGATCTGCCGTCCGTGAACAGCGGTACTCGATCAAGGGGCCGTAGTCTTTGTGTCATGTTCAAGTGGTGGGACGTGCTGCCAGACGAGGAGCGGCAGCAGTGGACGCTGGATCCGTTCGTGAGCGTGGGGCCGCTCCGTTTCGGTATGAGTCCCGGCGAGGTCTCGCAGGCGCTGCGCGGCGTCACGGTGGAGTCCCAGCGACACACGCTTCACCGTTCCGGGACCGAGGCCGTCTGCACGGTCGTTGAGGGCGACTACCAGGAATTCGGCCTGAAGCTCTACTACCGGGAGGAACGGCTGGCTGGCGTTGTGGTCGACGCGCTGCATGGGCCGCAGATCTTCGCCGGCGGCGTGGCATTGGTCGGCCGAGTTCCCTCGGTGTTGGAGCAGTGGATGCTCGATCGAGCCGAGGCCCGCGAGCCCTATTCGGAGCTCTCCTACATGTCCGCAGGCGTACCCGGGTCACACACATTGGGTGTCGTGATCGATGTGCAGCGAGCGGGCGACCACCTGCTCACGCGGCCGGTGTTCATACCTTCCGAAGCGATGGATGACCTTCCTCACTTCCTTCCTAGCGAGGCGTGGTCGGTGTGCTGACTACCCCTCCTCGGTCAAGGCGGCCCTCGCCTTTGACGCCGAGTGTCACGGCTTGACCCAGAGGCGGATCGAGGCCACGGTTGCGGTGCCGTAGAAGACGTATGCGCGCTTGTCATAGCGCGTGGCCACGGCTCGGGAGTTCTTGAGCCGGTTGATCGTGCGCTCGACCTCATTACGGCGCTTGTACATCTGTTCGTCGAAACCGACGGGCCGGCCTCCCTTGCTGCCGCGGCGCTGGCGGTTGGCCCGCTGGTCCCTCGGCTCGGGGATGGTGTGCTTGATCTGGCGTCTGCGCAAGTAGCGGCGATTACCCCGGGAGCTGTACGCCTTATCGCCGCCGAGGTGGTCAGGGCGCGTGCGCGGATGACCGCCGCTGGGGCGCCTGACCCGGATGCGTTCAAGGAGCGGGATCAGTTGTGGGCTGTCGCCCCACTGGCCGGGGGTGATCAGCAGGGCCAGCGGTCGGCGGCCGCCCTCACCGGCAAGGTGGATCTTGCAGGTTAGATCGCCGCGGGAACGGCCGAGTCCTTCGTCAGGGCGGTGCTGGCGTGGCGTTGATCGTCTCTTTGCGATCCGTGGCACTGTACGCGGCGGCCCAGCAGCGTGCTGGTGGGCCCGGCACGAGGTCGAATCCACGCTCACCATGGTCCAATCGATCCGCCCCTGCGTGTCGGCGTCGGCCTGGACGGCGTGGAGAATCCGTTCCCAGGTGCCGTCCGCTGACCAGCGGCGATGGCGCTCGTAGACGGTCTTCCAGCTTCCGAAGCGCTCCGGCAGGTCCCGCCACGGAACACCTGTGCGGATTCGGAACAAGATCCCGTTGATCACTGTCCGGTGGTCGCTCCAACGCCCGCCCCGGCGGCCGGGCTTCGGCAGATGCGGTGCCAGTCGCGCCCACTCATCGTTCGTCAGATCGCCCCGCCCCACGACCGGAAGAATGATCCAAAGGCGAGCCGGTCCATGATCCGCCGGACACAACCTAGCCGAGCGCTGGGCCATCCTGACCGGGGGTAGATCCCATGGTTGGGGCTCGTTGCTTGACGATGCGTCCGGGCCGCTGATCTACCTGACGATGCCCTACGAGTCGGCCGGAGAACTGTCGGCCGAGGCCGCCCGCTTGGCTGCTGAGCATGGACTTATCTGCTACGACCCGCAGTCGGAGCACCTGCGGCCGGTGCACGACGACTAATCTAGTCGGCAGGAAGTACCACGACGTGCAGTTGTCGGGGCCCGTGGACGCCCTCGACCCGGTTGAGTTCGATGTCACTGGTGGCGGAGGGCCCGCTGATCCAGGTCAGCGGCCGGTGCGGAGCAACCCGGGCGAGTGCGTCCGGCACGCCTGCAACGACCTGGTCGGCCCGTAACACGCAGACATGCACGTCGGGCAGCAAACTGATGATCCGGCGGCCCTGATCCGGGGCGGCGTCGAGGACCACGGTGCCGGTTTCGGCGACGGCCACGGCGGCCGCCGTGACGACCCCGTCGACGGCGGCGATCTGTTCCGCGGTGAGGTTCTCGTCGATCACTGCGGCAACGCTGTCGGGCAGCCAGTGGCGGGGCAGTCCGGGCGGGATCACGATGCGCCGGCCGTTGAGGATCCGGTCGATCACCTGCGCGACCTCGCCGCCGGCACACTGGTGGACGACGGCCCGGTAGTCGGTCAGTCGGTGGACCAGCAGGTCGAGATCGGCGACGGAGCCAGCGGGCTGGTACTCGCGTGGCACATCGACCGGTGTTGCCGGGGTGTCGCCGAGGGCAGCGCGGATCCGGGCGAGCACATGCTGGCGTGAGTTCACCGCTCGGCCCACCACTGGCGGAAGGTCTGCGACGGCGGCTGCGGCAGGTCGCGGCTGCTGGTCCAGCCGTTCAGTGGTGGGGGTAGGGCGCGGCCGGCGACCCGGGTCAAGCCCGCAGCCCGCTGCGCGGCCGCGTACAGCGGCGGGTGGTCCATCGTGTATGCGGCCGCGGCCATCGCCACCGCTTCGGCGCGTGGGTGGGGGGCTTGGCTGCGCAGGTGTACCAGCAGTTCCGGAATGTTGATCATGACGGGGCAGGCGTCGTAGCAGGCGCCGCAGAGCGATGAGGCGTACGGCAGGGAGGCGTTGTCGGCGACCCCGGTCAGCTGGGGCGACAGCACCGCCCCGATCGGCCCCGGGTAGACCGACCCGTAGGCGTGCCCGCCGGTGCGCTCGTAGACCGGGCAGACGTTGAGGCAGGCGGAGCAGCGGATGCAGTGCAGCGCCTGCCGGCCGATCTCATCGGCGAGCACCGCGCTGCGGCCGTTGTCCAGCAGCACCAGGTGCACCTGCTGCGGCCCGTCGCCGGGAGTGACCCCGGTCCACATCGAGGTGTACGGGTTCATCCGTTCCCCCGTTGACGCCCTCGGCAGCAGTTGCAAGAACACTCCGAGGTCCGCCCAGCTGGGGATGACCTTCTCGATGCCCATCACGGTGATCAGGGTCTCCGGGAGGGTGAGACACATCCGTCCGTTGCCCTCGGACTCGACCACCGCGAGGGTGCCGGTCTCGGCGACGGCGAAGTTCGCCCCGGACACGGCTACCCGGGTGCTCAGGAAGATCCGGCGCAGGTAGTTGCGGGCAGCGGCGGCCAGGGCCGCCGGCTCGCTGGTCAGCCCGGGGTCGACGTCGGGCATCTCCCGCCGGAAGATGTCCCGGATCTCTGCCCGGTTGCGGTGGATCGCCGGCACCAGGATGTGGCTGGGCCGGTCCTGGCCGAGCTGCACGATCAGCTCGGCCAAGTCGGTCTCGACCGGTTCGATCCCGGCCGCCTCCAGCGCCTCGTTGAGGCCGATCTCCTGGGTCGCCATCGATTTGACCTTGATGACCCGGTCGCTGCCGGTCACGGCCACCAGCTCGGTCACGATCCGGTTCGCCTCGACCGCGTCGGCCGCCCAGTGCACGGTGCCACCGGCTGCGGTGACCGCCGCCTCCAACTGTTCGAGCAGCTCCGGTAGACGGGCCATGGTGTCGGCCTTGATCGCCGATCCGGCGGCGCGCAGCTCCGCCCAGTCCGGCACCTCGTCGATCACCGCTCCCGACTTGGCCCGGATGGTGGTGGTGGCGTGGCGCAGGTTGCGGCGCAGCTGCGCGTCACCCAACGCCCGCCGGGCCGCCACGGGGAACGGCTCGGTGCCACGCAGGTGCCCCACCCCGCGGGGCGCCGTCGTCGGCATGCCCAGGAACGTTCGGCTCACGACCGTACCTCCAACCGGTCCCGCTCCCCCGCCGTCTCCGAGCCCTCCGTGCTTGCCAGGATCTCCGCCAGATGCACCGTGCGCACCCCCGCCCTCAGCCGGGACAGGCCACCACCGATGTGCATGAGGCAGGATGCATCCCCCGCCGTACACACCTCGGCCCGCGTCGCCAACACATGACGCATCTTGTCCGCCAGCATCGCCGTGGAGGTGTCCGCGTTCTTCACCGCGAACGTGCCACCGAACCCGCAACACTCGTCCGCCTGCGGCAACTCCACCAGATCCAAACCCTGCACCGCACGCAACAACCGCAGCGGCCGATCCCCCACCCGCAGCATCCGCAATGAATGACAGGTCGGGTGATACGTCACTCGATGCGGGTAGTAGGCCCCCACGTCCGTCACCCCCAGCATGTCGACCAGCAACTCCGACAGCTCGAACGTGCGCCGGCCCACCTCCTCCGCCCGACCGGCCAACCGCTCGTCGCCAGCCCGGCGGGCCAGCATCGCGTGCTGGTGCCGCACCGAACCGACACAGGAGCCGGATGGGGCGACGACCACGTCGTACGGGGCGAACACCCGCACATGCCGGCGCACCAGCCGCAACGCCTCGTCCGGGTAACCGGTGTTCACGTGCATCTGCCCGCAGCACGTCTGATCGACCGGGAACACCACCTCATGTCCCAGACGCTCCAACAACCGCACCGTCGCCTTTGCCGCCTCGGGAAAGAGAGCGTCGGCGAGGCAGGTCACGAACAGGGCGATACGCATGTTCACCCACCCATCCTGGTCTCGGCGGCCCGCCAGGCCGCCTCGTCGCCGCGCGGCTCGTACCGCACGATGTGCTGGCTCTCGCGCAGCACGGCCCGCAGGGCGGCCAGGTCGCCGCCGATGGTACCGACGGTGCGGGCCTGTACCAGGACGTTGCCGAGCGCGGTGGCCTCGACCGGTCCGGCGAGCACCGGCAGTCCGCAGGCGTCGGCGGTGAGCTGGCACAGCAGTTCGTTGCGGGCGCCGCCGCCGACGATGTGCACGGCGTCGACGTGCCGGCCGGAAAGCTGCTGTGCCTGACGGACGGCCCGCCGGTGTGCCAGCGCGAGGCTGTCGAGGATGCAGCGGACGGTGGCGGTCGGGGTGGTGGGTACCGGCTCGCCGGCGTGCCGGCAGGCGTCAGCGATGCGCGTGGGCATGTCGCCGGGCGGCAGGAACACCGGGTCGTCCGGGTCCACGACAGAGCGGAAGGCCGGTTCGAGGGCCGCCCGCCGCAACAGGTCGGGCAGGGCGGGGCTACCCCAGGTACGCAGCGATTCCTGCAGCAGCCACAGACCCATCACGTTGCGGAGGTAGCGGATCGTGCCGTCGACGCCGGATTCGTTGGTGAAGTTGGCCTGCCGGCTCGCCTCGGTGAGCACCGGGGCGTCGAGTTCGACTCCCACCAGGGACCAGGTGCCGCAGGAGATGTAGGCGAAGCGGTCTCCCGCCGCCGGCACGCCCACCACCGCCGAGGCGGTGTCGTGTGAACCCACGGCCACCATCTGCGGCGAGCCAGGCAGCCCTAGGTCGGGCAGGACGGGGCCGATCCGGGTGCCCGGCTCGCGCAGCGGCGGGAACAGCTCGCTGCGGATGCCGGCGTCGGCCATCAGGCCGGTGGCCCAGGCCCGCTGGCGCAGGTCGTACAGCTGGGTCGTCGAGGCGTTGGTGATCTCGGCGCCGAGCTGACCGGTGAGCCAGTACGCGATTAGGTCCGGGATCAGCAGCAGCCGGCGGGCGATGTCCAGCTGCGGCGTGCTGGCCGCGGCGGCGAGCTGGTAGAGCGTGTTGAACGGCAGTTGTTGCAGGCCCGTGGTTGTGTAGAGACGCTGCTCGCCCAGCTGTTTGGCGATCCGCTCGGCCACCCCGTCGGTGCGGCTGTCCCGGTAGTGCACCGGGTTGCCGAGCAGCGCGCCGGAGGCGTCGAGCAGCCCGTAGTCGACGGCCCAGGAGTCGACGCCGATGCTGGTTACCGGCCCGGCGGCGCGCAGGCCGTCGAGGATTCCCCGATAGAGGGCGAGGATGTCCCAGTGCAGGGTGTTCCCGACCCGAACGGGTTCGTTGGGAACTCGGTGCACCTCGGCCAGTTCCAGGTGGCCTGGTCCGACGCGGGCGAGCATGATTCGGCCGCTGGACGCGCCCAGGTCCACGGCGGCGAGGCGGACGCTGCTCACAGCATTCCCCGCCGAGCTGCCCACACGACCGCCTGAATCGGGGCGGTCACGCCGAGCCGGTCGCAGATGGCCCGTATCCGCCGGCGCACGGTCCGTTCGGACATCGCCGATCGGCGCGCCACCGTTTCCAGCGGCGCCCCCGTGGCCAGCAACCGCAGGAGCCGAAGGTCTTCCTCGTCGAGCATTGGATTCTCCACGAGCGTCGTCGTCCTCATCCCGCACCTCGCCGGGTCAGCGGAGGAAGGCCGCAGCGACGCCGGCGTCCACCGGGATGTGCAGACCCGTCGTGTGGGACAGGTCGCCGCCGGTGAGCGTGAAGACGGCGTTGGCCACGTGCTCGGGCAGCACCTCGCGCTTGAGCAGCGTGCGCTGGGCGTAGAACTCCCCCAGCTTCTCCTCCGGCACTCCGTAGACGGCGGCGCGCTGGGCGCCCCAGCCGCCGGCGAAGATGCCGGAGCCGCGGACCACGCCGTCGGGGTTGATGCCGTTGACCCGGATGCCGTGGGCGCCGAGTTCGGCGGCGAGCAGGCGGACCTGGTGCGCCTGGTCGGCCTTGGCGGCGCCGTAGGCGACGTTGTTGGGGCCGGCAAACAGGGAGTTCTTGCTGGAGATGTAGACGATGTCGCCGCCCATTCCCTGATCGATGAGGACCCGAGCTGCCTCCCGCGAGACCAGGAACGAGCCCTTGGCCATCACGTCGTGCTGTACGTCCCAGTCCGCCTCGGTCGTGTCCAGCAACGACTTCGACAGCGACAGGCCGGCGTTGTTCACCACCAGATCCAGGCCGCCGTAGGCGAGCACCGCCGCGCGGACCGCGGCGGCCACCGCCTCGGCGTCGGTAACGTCTACCGGTACGGCCACCGCGACGTCCGGCCCGCCCAGCTCGGCGGCGACGGTGTCGGCGGCGGCGGTGTCCCGGTCGGTGACGACCACACAGGCGCCCTCGGCGGCAAGGCGGTGGGCGATGGCTCGGCCGATGCCCGAGCCGGCGCCGGTGACCAGGGCTATCCGGGTGGCGAGGGGTTTGGGCTTGGGCATCCGGGCGAGCTTGGCTTCTTCGAGAGCCCAGTACTCGATGCGGAACTTCTCGGCCTCGTCAATCGGCGCGTACCGCGACACCGACTCGGCGCCGCGCATGACGTTGATGGCGTTGACGTAGAACTCGCCTGCGACCCGGGCGGTCTGCTTGTTGGTCCCGAAGCTGAACATGCCCACGCCGGGCACGAGGACGACGGCCGGGTCGGCGCCGCGCATCGGCGGGCTGTCGCCGGTGGCGTGCCGCTCGTAGTAGGTGCGGTAGGCGTCGCGGTAGGCGGTGTGCAACTCCGTGAGCCGGACGATCGCGTCTTCGAGCGGGGCGGTCGGCGGCAGGTCAAGCACCATCGGGCGGATTTTGGTGCGCAGGAAGTGGTCCGGGCAGGAGGTGCCGAGCGCCGCGAGCGCGGGGTGCCGTTCGCGGGCGACGAAGTCGAGCACCACGTCGGTGTCGGTGAAATGGCCGACCTGCGGGCGGTCGGTCGACGCCAGGCCCCGGAGGACCGGCGCCAGCGCCGCCGCGCGGGCCCGCCGCTGGTCCGTCGGCAGCGGCTCGTATCCGTGGATCAGCGGACCGAACGGCTCGGCGCGGCCCTGGTCGTCGAGGTACGCCTGGGTGGTACGGATGATCTCCAGCGAGTTGCGCTCGCACTCCTCGCTACTCGTTCCCCATGCCGTGATGCCGTGCCCGCCGAGGATCACGCCGATCGCCTGCGGGTTGGCCCTCGCCACGGCGGCGATGTCGAGGCCGAGCTGGAAGCCGGGCCGTCGCCACGGCACCCACAGCACCCGGTCGCCGAAGATCTCCTTGGTCAGCTCCGGGCCGTCGGCGGCGGTGGCGATCGCGATGCCCGCGTCGGGGTGCAGGTGGTCGACGTGCGCGGCGTCGACCAGACAGTGCATCGCCGTGTCGATCGACGGCGCGGCCCCACCCCGCCCGTGCAGGCAGTAGTCGAACGCGGCGACCATCTCGTCCTCCCGTTCGACGCCCGGGTAGACATCGGCGAGGGCCCGGAGGCGGTCGAGCCGGAGCACGGCCAGGCCGGCCTCGGTTAGCGTGCCCAAGTCGCCGCCCGAGCCTTTGACCCAGACCAGCTCGACGGGGCCACCGGTCACCGGATCGGTGGCCTCGCCCTTGGCGGAGGTGTTGCCGCCGGCGTAGTTGGTGGTGGTCTTGTCGGCGCCGAGCCGGTTGCTGCGCGCGATGAGTGCCTGTACCTCGGGATGCATCGTCCTCACGTCTCCTGTATGCGTTCTCGGGTGGTGGTCAGGCGCCCCAGCCGGCCTGTTGCCCGCTGGCGCGTTCGGCGCGGATGCGCTCGAAGTAGCCGGATCGGCCGTAGGCGGCGATCGGGTCGGGGTCGAGGCCCATCTCGGCGCGTAGCTCGGCCAGGAGCGGCCGCACGTCGGTGTTGTAGGCGTCCATCAGGACCGCGTTGGCGCCGAGCACGTCACCGGCCTGCTGCGCGGCGGCGAGCGCGGCGGCGTCGACGAGCAGGGCTTTTGCGGTGGCCTCCTGGACGTTGAGCACCGAGCGGATGATCGCGGGGATCTTCGGCTCGATGTTGTGGCACTGGTCGAGCATGAAGGCGATGCCGGCCTCCGGGCGCAGGGCGTCGCCGCGCACGATCTCGTACATGATGCGGAACAGCTGGAACGGGTCCGCGGAGCCGACCATGAGGTCGTCGTCGGCGTAGAACCGGGAGTTGAAGTCGAAGGC
This sequence comes from Micromonospora sp. NPDC023633, assembly GCF_040640035.1. Classification (NCBI taxonomy): domain Bacteria; kingdom Bacillati; phylum Actinomycetota; class Actinomycetes; order Micromonosporales; family Micromonosporaceae; genus Micromonospora; species Micromonospora sp. NPDC023633. The sequence goes on from NZ_JBFABB010000039.1 coordinate 26,938, forward strand.
GCCGAGCTTTCCGGCGCGCAGCAGGAACGCGACGATGAACTCGATGTTCGTGCCCGGCGCGTGGTGTCCGGTGTCGATGACGACCTGCGCCTTCGGCCCGAGCTCCAGGCAGTGCGCGTAGGCGGTGCCCCAGTCCGGCACGTCCGTGGTGTAGAAGGCAGGCTCGAACAGCTTGTACTCCAGCAGCATCCGCTGATTCGGACCGAGTCGGCCGTGCACCTCCCGTAGTGCGGCGGCGAGGCGGTCCTGCCGGGTGCGAATGTCGTCCTGGCCGGGGTAGTTGGTGCCGTCGGAGAACCACAGTTTCAGGTCGCGCGAACCGGTGGCGTCCATGATGTCGACGCATTCGAGGAGATGGTCGGTCGCCTTGCGGCGTACCCGCGGGTCGGGGTTGGTGACGCTGCCAAGCATGTAGTCGGGGTCCTGGAACACGTTGGAGTTGATCGCGCCGAGCGTGACGCCCAGGTCTGTCGCGTGCTTCGCCAGTGCGGTGTAGTCGTCGACCTGGTCCCACGGAATGTGCAGGGCCACCGTGGGTGCCACGCCGGTCAGCCGGTGTACCGTCGCGGCGTCGGCGATCTTCTCGTACGGGTTGCGGGGCACACCTTCCTGTGGGAAGACCCTGAAGCGGGTGCCGGAGTTCGCGTACGCCCAGGACGGGGTTTCGATGCGCTGCGCGCGCAGGGCCTGCTTGATTCCCTCGTTGGTCGGCGCGTCGGTCTGGGTCATGGTGTTTCTCCCGTCTGGGCGGCGAGCTGCGCCTGGAAGTGGAAGACCTCGTCCAGTGGCCGCGGGGCACGGTCGGCCGTGCCTGGTCGAGGTGGAGGAAGAAGGACGCCGTTTCCGCCTTCCGTTGGGCGTTGACGTCGCGGGCCTGCGTGGCGGCCTGTGCCGCTGCGAGGTCGGCGGTCACCAGGAACCCACAAGCGGGCCGTCTTCGCGGAGGAAGAGGGATTAATCGCACCATCCGCTCTCCGCCAAGGCGGCGAGCGTCTCCAGCCACACGCGCGCGCCGGGCCCGGTACTCGTGGAGGCGGGCGGAATCGACCTGCGAGGTGAAGCAGGCGCGTGGCAGGGTTCTCCCGTCGGTGCCTCCCTCGGGCGGTGCCGGCGCGACGGGCGCCGGCACCGTCGGGTGGGTGGTCAGAACTGGAATTGGTCGATGTTGTTCTTGTCGAACACGGTGGGCGGGCCGAGGACGACCACGCCGTCCTTGCCGACGCTGAACTCGCCGAGCTTGCCGGCCTTGAACTTGTCGCCCTCAGCACCGGTGATCTGGCCGGAGGCGAGCGCGGCGCCCGCGTACGCGGCGAGGTAACCGAGGTCGGCCGGGTTCCATAGGGCGAACGCGTCGACGCTGCCGTCCTTGATGTACTCACGCATCTGGTTCGGGGTACCCAGGCCGGTCAGTTTGACCTTGCCCTTGTACTGGGATCCGCTGAGGTAGCGGGCCGCAGCCGCGACGCCGACGGTGGTCGGGGAGATGACGCCCTTCAGGTTGGGGTACGACTGCAGCAGACCCTGCATCTCCTGGAAGGACTTCTGGTCGTCGTCGTTGCCGTACGCCACCGTGACCAGCTTGATCTTGCTGTACTCGGGCTTCTTCAGCTCTTCCTTCATCAGGGCGATCCATGCGTTCTGGTTGGTCGCGTTGGCGGTGGCGGAGAGGATGGCGATCTCGCCCTCGCCGCCGATCTGCTGTGAGATGAGCTTGACCTGGTTCTCCGCGATGCCCTGCGCGGTCACCTGGTTGACGAAGATCTGGCGGCACTCCGGCTTGGTGTCGGAGTCGAAGGTCACGATCTTCGCGCCGGCCGCCTTCGCCTGGCTCAGCGCGCCGCAGATCGCGTTGGGGTCGTTGGCCGAGGTCACGATGACGTCCATGCCCTGCTGGGACAGGGTGTTGATGTAGCTGACCTGGGACGAGGCGCTGGCCTCTGAGGGGCCGACCTCCTTGAAGTTCCCCTTGAGCTCGGTCACCGCCTCCTTGCCGCCGTTGTCGGAGGTGGTGAAGTAGGGGTTGTTCACCTGCTTCGGCAGGAAGGCGATCTTGAGTCCTTCCTTGATCTGGGCGTCCGGGTTGGCGGCGCCGCTGGCCTGCGCGCTGCCGGTGTCGTTGCCGGCGTTCTCACGGGTGGTGCCGCCACAGGCGGCGGAGAGCAGCAGAGCGGTGAGGGTGAGGGCGGTGGCCCCGACGCTGAGTCCTCTTCTGTACGCGGACATCGATATCCTTTCGGAGGTGGTGGGGGAAGCGGAGACGGTCACGACGCGGTCGCGTGGGCGCGTTGCCGTCGGCGGTGCAGCCGGGCGCGGACGTTCGCGACGGCGTTGGGGAGCACCACGGAGGCGATGAGCAGGGTTCCGGTGACAATCGTCAGCGCATTGGCATCGACGTCGGCGAGCTGCAGCGCGTTACGTAGGACGCCCAGGAGCAGGACGCCGGCCACCACGCCGAGCAGCCCGCCGCGGCCGCCGAAGATCGACACGCCGCCGAGCAGCACCGCGGTCACCACGGTCAGCTCCAGACCGGTGGCGTTGTCACCACGGGCGCTGGCGTAGCGCAGGGTCCAGAAGATCCCGACCAGCCCGCAGACGGCCCCGGAGACCACGAAGAGCCAGAACTTCGTCCGGGCCACCGATACGCCGGCGAACGTCGCCGCCTCGTCGTTGTTGCCCATGGCGTACAGCGCCCGACCGACCGGGGTGGTGTGCAGCATGACGCCGAACGCCAGTGCCAACAGCAGCACGGGGACGACCGCGGCGGGGATCGACGTGCCGGGAATGTTCTGCACCGCGGCGGCGGTCCAGCTGGCCGGGAAGTCGGCCACCGCCTGGTCGCCGAGGACGACGAAGGACAGTCCCCGGTACAGGGCGAGGGTGCCGATGGTGACGGCCAGCGACGGTAGGCCGAACCCGGTGATGAACACGCCGTTGACCGCGCCGAGCACGGCGCCGAGCAGTACCACCAGCACGCAGATCAGCTCGAGCGACAGCCCGCTGGACAGCCACATCTGACCCAGCAGTGTGCTGCACAGCCCCACCGTGCTGGCCACCGACAGATCAATCTCTCCGGTGATCACGATCAGCGTCATGGGCAGCGCGAGCAGCGCCAGTGGCACGAGGTCGAGCAGCAGGAACTGCACGTTGCGGCCGGTGGCGAAGTTCTGCACCGACAGGCTCGCCAGCAGCACGGCCACCGCCAGGACAGCCACGATCGCCGCGTCCCAGGAGCCGACGGCGGTACGTAGACCGGCCAGGCGGCTTGCCTCCCGCTCGGTTTCCTGCCCAGACGGCGGCGCGGCATGCAAGCTGTCATGCGCCATGTGCGCTTCTCCCTCGGAGCCGGGCCGCCATCCGGACGGCCAGGAGCCGGTCCAGGCCGATGGCGGCGAGGATGAGCGCACCGACCACGGCCTGCTGCCAGAAGGGGTCGATGCGCAGGACGGCTAGCGAGCTGCCGATCGTGGTGAGCAGGACGGCGCCGAGCGCCGCGCCGTACGCGCTGCCGCTGCCGCCGAAGATCGCCACCCCGCCGACCACCGCGGCGGCGACGACCTGCAGTTCCAGGCCGCTGCCGGCGGCGGCGTCGAGGGTGCCGAACCGGGCGGCGTAGAGCACGCCGGCGAGGCCGGCGAGTGCCCCGTTGGCCACGAAGACGGTGAAGACTCGCCGGCCGACCGGGATGCCGGACAGCCGGGCGGCGGCCGGCTCGGAGCCGATCGCGTAGAGTTCCCGGCCGCTGCGGTAGGAGCGCAGGTAGAAACCGACGGCGGCGACCACGACCAGCGCGATCAGGAAGAGCACGGGTACGCCGAACACAGTCTGGTTGCCTAGGCGCAAAAACGAGCGGGGCATGTCGGCGGCGTTGATCTGCCGGCCGGCGGCCCAGTGGTAGTCGACGCCTCGGAAGGCGTAGAGGGTGCCCAGGGTGATGACCAGCGCCGGGACCTTGGCCACCGCGATCAGCCCGCCGTTGACCACCCCGCACAGGGCACCCAGTGCCACGCCGAGCAGGAGCGCGACCGGCCAGGGAGTGCCGGGCGCGGCGAGGAAGACTTCCCCGGTGGCGAAGGCGACCAGCCCCAGGATCGACCCCACGGAGAGGTCGACGTTGCGGGTGACGATGACCATGGTTTGGCCGACCGCGAGGATCACCAGGATCGCGCAGCCCAGCAGGAGGTCCTTGAGGCTCTGCGCGGTGAGGAACCGGTCGTTGCGCGCGGTGGTGACCAGGATCAGCGCGCCCAGCGCGATCAGCAGGCTCAGCTCCCGTACGGCGAGCAGCCGCTCGGTGAGACCGCGGCGCTGCCGGCCGGGGCCGGTCGGCGGGTTGTCGGTGACCCGTTGGGGCGCGTCGGTGTCGGTGAGGCTCATGCGGTCGCTCCTTGACCGGTGGCGGCGAACATCACGGAGGTCTCGTCGGCCTCGGCCCGGGGCAGCTCGTGGACCAGGCGCCCCTCGTGCATGACCAGGACCCGGTCCGCCATGCCGAGCACCTCGGGCAGTTCGCTGCTGATCATCAGGATCGCGAGGCCCTCGCCTGCCAGTTCGGACAGCAGCCGGTGGACCTCGGCCTTGGTACCGACGTCGATACCGCGGGTCGGTTCGTCGATGATCAGGATTCGCGGCTCGGTGGCGAGCCACTTGGCGAGCACGACCTTCTGCTGGTTGCCGCCGGACAGGGTCGCCACCGGCGCGGCGAGTCGGGGCGTCTTGACCTGTAGCCGCCGGGTCCAGCGCCGGGCCTCGGCCCGCTCGGCGGCGTCGAGGAGCAGGCCGAGCCGGCTCAGCGCCCGTCGGCGGGCCAGGGTGACGTTGCGCTGCACCGACAGCTCCATGATGAGGCCCTGCTGTCGGCGGTCCTCTGGCACGAGCGCCATCCCGGCGGCGATCGCCTTGCGCGGGCTGCCCGAGGGCAGGGCCCGGCCGGCGACGCGTACCTCGCCGGCGTCGTAGCGGTCGACGCCGAAGACGGCGCGGGCGACCTCGCTGCGGCCGGCGCCGACCAGCCCGGCCAGGGCGACGATCTCGCCGCCTCGGACGGAGAACGACACGTCGGAGAAGATGCCGGCTCGGCTGAGCCCTCGCACCTCCAGCAGGGTGTCGCGCAGCGGTGCGTCCTGTTTCGGATAGAGCGAGGAGACGTCCCGTCCGACCATGCGCCGGACCACCTCGTCCACGGTGAGGTCGGCGGCGCTGTCGCTGGAGACCCAGGCCCCGTCGCGCAGCACGGTGATGCGCTGGCAGAGGTTGAACACCTCGTCGAAGCGGTGCGAGATGAACAGCACCGCGGCGCCGCGTTCGCAGAGCGACCGGGCGACGCCGAAGAGCCGTTCCACCTCGACCCCGGAGAGCGCGGCGGTCGGCTCGTCCATGATCAGGATGCGGGCGTCGAAGGAGAGCGCCTTGGCGATCTCGACGAGCTGCTGGTCGGCGATGGAGAGCCCGCGGGCGGGCCGGCTCGGGTCGATGCGGACACCCAGCCGCTGGAACAGCTGCTCGGCGTCGCGGTTCATCGCCCGGGTGTCGATGCGGCGCAGGCCGCGCAGTGGTTGCCGGCCCATGAAGATGTTCTCCGCGACCGAGAGGTCCGGGAAGAGGGTCGGCTCCTGGTAGATGACGGCGATACCGGCGGCCCGAGCGTCGGCGGGGCCGCGCAGCTCCAGCGGGCGGTTGTCGAGGGTCATCCGGCCGGAGTCCGGGGCGTGCGCCCCGGCCAGGATCTTCACCAGGGTCGACTTGCCGGCCCCGTTTTCCCCGACGAGGGCGTGGGCCTCACCGGAGTGCAGCGCCAGGTGCACCCCACGCAGCGCGGCTACGGTCCCGAAGGACTTCGTTAGGCCGTCCAGTACCAGCAGCGGAGCGCCGTCCGTGCCCGGTGCGCCGGGGTTCATCCGACCTCCTGAATCGTTTCATCTGTCGTGCATGGACCGTAGGGGCAGGCATTCATGACCGTCAAGAGTTTCCCGGCGATTTCTCGCCTGTTGCCCGAGCGGACCGACAAGGCTGGTCCGGACCTCCTCCACCGGCGAGCACTCGGGCGTTGGCGATGCCTGCCGCGTGGATGAAACGTTTTAGGAGCTATAGACTCCCGGTCGTCACCCGGTCGGACCCGTCCCGACCCGCCGGGACGGGCAGCGGGAGACACCGCGACCGGGGTGCCCGCACCCGACCGCGGGCCACGACCAACCACCGCAGCGATCGTCGAGGGAGCCATGGCAGCGGCGAACATCAAAGAGGTGGCCCGGCACGCCGGCGTTTCCCTCGGCACGGTGAGCAACGTGCTCAACCGGCCCGACACGGTCGCCCCCGCTACCCGCCAGCGGGTGCTCGAGGCCATCACCGAGCTCGGCTACGTCCGCAACGACTCCGCTCGTCAACTGCGCGCCGGGCAGAGCCGCACCATCGCCATCGTCGTACTGGACGTGGCCAACCCTTTCTTCACCGACGTGGTGCGCGGCGCCGAGCAGGTGGTCGAGGAGGCCGGGGCCATGCTCGTCGTCTGCAACAGCGGCGAGGACAGCGCCCGGGAACGCCGGCACCTGGAGCTGCTGGAGGAGCAGCGGGTTCGTGGAGTGCTCATCACCCCGGTCCGTCACGGCTCCCAACCCAGCCTGGACAGGTTGATCGACCGTGGTATTCCGGTGGTGCTCGTCGACCGGGGCTCGGGCCGGGCCAGCAGCTGCTCGGTGGCCGTCGACGACGTGCTCGGCGGCCGGCTGGCCATGGAGCACCTGCTGGTCCAGGGCCACCGTCGCATCGCGTACCTCGGGGGCCCGTTCTCCATCGCCCAGGTCGCCGAACGGCACGCCGGGGCCGCCGCCGCGCTGGACGAACGCGGCGACGGCGCCGAACTGCGGGTGGCGACGACCACCAGTCTGACCGTCGCCGCCGGGCGACGCGCCGCCGAGGATCTGCTGGCCCTGCCCGCCCGGCAACGTCCCACCGCCGTCTTCTGCGCCAACGACCTGATCGCGCTCGGCGTGCTGCAGGAGGTGACCGCGCGCGGCATGCGGGTGCCCGCCGACGTGGCCATCGTCGGCTACGACGACATCGAGTTCGCTGGCGCGGCGGCGGTGCCGCTGTCGTCGGTGCGTCAACCCCGCGAGCAGCTCGGCCGCACTGCGGCGCAACTGCTGCTGGAGGAGGCCGAGTCCGGCGAGACGCACAGGCACCGGCACGTGGTGTTCCAGCCGGAGCTCATCGTGCGCCGCTCCAGCGACCAGGCCCACCCGTAGCTTCCAGCGAAGAACCAACGCTAGAGAGGTTGATCTAGGTGTCGGCGGGGCGAAGCGGGGTGGCAACAGCACCGGATACGGCGCAGGGCCGGCGCCCACCCCCCGGCGCCGGCCCTGCTGCGCGTTGTCGACGGGATGCGGCAGAGGTGGCACCTGGTCCGTCGACGGCGCGGCCCCTCGCCGTGAGCATCGGTTGACGTCGTCGATGGTGACGGGTTCGCGGCGAGCGACGTGAACGAGTTGCTGTTCTTGCCGCCGCGCGTACGTCCGTATGCCTGCCCAGGACCTGGCACGACAGTCTCGGCGGATGGTGCGATGGCGGGGCCGAATCGACGTCACCTCGGTCGGGTGTTCAACAAGGCGCCGGAGCTCTACGACCGGGTTCGGCCGGGATACCCGACGAGTTGTTCGCGGACCTCGTCACCATCACCGGCATGGGCGAAAGGTCGTCGGTGCTCGAGGTGGGCTGCGGTACCGGTCAGGTGACGCGCTCGCTGGCAGCGCTCGGATGCTCGGTGACCGCCGTCGATCCGAGTAGGGAATGGCCGCGGTTTGACGGCGAGCGCACGACGTGCTTTGTTCCGGAGGTTCGATGGCGCTGCTCGGCCACGTCGTCGTCCGCCGGCCGGGAGAGCCGGAGGTGTACGCCGAGACCGCCGATCTGCACGAGCGGTTCTCCCCTGGGAACCCCGACTGGGGCCATCCGCCGCTTGAGGACGACGTGCGCACCACCGACGAGGGCTGGAGACGGCCGCAGCTCTGCCGCCGCCGTCGTCGCTCACCGAGTCCTGCCGGGTCAGCGTCGCTCCGGGTGGGTGCGTCCGAGAGCACCCGCCCTGCCCCACCGTCCGGGGATGTCGAGCAGTTCGATCCGGCCCATGCTCGAAGGCACGGCCGGTCTGGCCACCAGATGCTCGCCGCGTGGCTCCATGCCGAGCATGGTCCGCAGCAGCAACAGCGGGGTGCCGGTCGACCAGGCCTGCGGGCTGCACGCCGTGGGATACAGCACGGGGTACCTGGTCAGCGTCCGCTCGTACCCGCCAAACGCCTCGGGCAGCCGCCCGTCGAAGTGTTCCGCGGCGTCGATGATCCCCTCGGCGATGCGTCCGGCTTCCTGGTGGTATCCGTAGCGGCGCAGCCCCCAGGCGATGAACGAGTTGTCGAACGGCCAGACGGTGCCGACGTGGTAGCCGATCGGGTTGTAGCGTCCCTCGCCGGTGCCGAGCGTCCGCACCCCCCACCCGGAGAACAGTTGGGGGCCGAGCAGGTGTTCGGCGATCTTCGGTGCCCGGGACTCCTCGACGATGCCGCTCCACAACAGGTGGCCGATGTTCGAGGACAGCGCGTCGACCTGACGGCCGTCGCCGTCGAGGGCAAGCGCGTAGTACTCCCCGTCGGAGATCCAGAAGTCGCGGTTGAAGCGTTCCTTGAGCTCGGCCGCCTCCCGTTCCAGACGGTCGGCGTACGCGGGGTCGTGCCAGAACTCACGGGCCAACCGCGCACCACGAACCTTGGCGTCGTACGCGTAGCCCTGCAGCTCACAGGTCGCCCGGGGCAGACCGGGCAGCCGCCCGTCCCGGAACGAGATCGAGTCCCAGGAATCCTTCCAGCACTGGTTCTCCAGCCCGGTCCGCTCGTTGCGGCGCTGGTACCAGACGTAACCGTCGCCCATGATGTCGCCGTACTCGTCGATCCAGTGCAGGGCGGCTCTCGCGGCACGTTCGAGAAACCGGACCAGGGCGACATCGCCGGTCCACCGCTCGTACTCGTCGAGCAGGATGACGAAGAGAGGCGTCGAGTCGGCGCTACCGAAGTACGGCGAGTGCGGCTGCTCCTCGAATCCGGTCGTCTCCCCGTACCGCATCTCGTGGAGAATCTTCCCGGGCTCCTCCTCACGGAAGTCGTCCAGGACGGCCCCCTGCCGCAGGGCGAGCATGCGTAGCGTCGTGGCGGCGAGGTCGGGCACGAACGGCAGTGCCTGGATGCTGGTGAGGATGCTGTCCCGGCCGAAGATCGCCATGAACCACGGCAGGCCGGCGGCGGGGATGGCATGTTCGCCGGCACCCAGCGGCGCGAAACGCAGCGCGGAGAGGTCAGCCAGGCTGCGCCGGTAGGTCATCGCCAGCGTGGGGGAGTCGCAGGTGAGGCGGGGTGCCTCCGCGAGCCAGCCGGCCAGGTCCTGCCGTATCTGCGCTCGGGCTCGACCGGGCCTGCCCTCCAGGCTCTCCCGAAGGTCGCGCCCGCCCAGACCCAGCGCCTGCACGTGCAGGTCGGTGATCCACTGACCGTGCGGTTCGAGTCGAACGTGGTATGTCAGCCCCTGCTCGTCGATCCGGGCCGGCACAGTGGACGAGACCAGGGTCTCCCGGCAGAACGCCTCCCGCTGATAGCCGAGACGTAGGCACCCGCCATCGATCCGGGTGTAGTACGTCCCCCGCTTGTTCCGCACGTCCTTGATCTCGAAGAGGTCGGCGAAGTCGCTGTCGACGTCGATCCGAATCCGCAGCTCGACGGGCTTTGACTCATGGTTGATCACCGTCAGCCGCTCGGTGAAGCCCCCGCCGATGGAGCGGTCGCGAATGGCCGAGACACCGACGTCGACGAGCGGAGTGGGGAGGACGGGGACGACCACCATGCGGCTCTCGAAGAACGCGACCTCCTCGACGGTGAGCGCGTTGACCCGCTCGTCGTTGATGGACAGGATCCATTTCGACAGGAATCGGGTGTCGAACGAGAAGAAACCGGTTGGGAAGGTGGGGGACGCGTCGATGTCGCCCGTCTCCTCGCTGACCACGAACGTGTTGCCGTCCAGCAGCCGGACGAGGCCGTCGCTCATGCCGCACGTCTCCGCTCGCGGCCGAAATCCCGAGGGTGATGGGCTCCGGGTGCCGCCGGTATGAGGCGAGAAGCGATGCGAAACAGCCGGACATCACCCTCCGTTCTGATTTCGTTGCGCAACCACGCCGGGTACAACTGTGACTGGCCACCTATGATCCGGTCGAAGGTGGCACGGCTGCTGTGGATGACAAAGTCGGCCTCGCCCCCATCCCGAGAAACGCGGACGTCGCCCCGTTCGATCACCATGAACCAGCGGTCGACGCCCTTCTCGTGCGTGAGGTCGAACCGTATGGTCGCGACGACCTCCTCGAGGGCGGTTTCGTGGCCGCGACGGGCGAGCGCTTGGAAGAAGCTCGTGGTGGGATTCGACACGTCCACCTCCCTCCCGCCGATGCGTGCCGAGCCAGGATGAGCCGCGTACCACCCTGCCCGGGAGCGAGGCGCTGCCGCATCACCCGGATCGGGTGAATTTCCCCGCGCCGCTCGCGGTCGCAGTCCAGGTTCATCCGTTCCGGGTGAGGTCGACCCACCCTGGTGCGAATGACGCTGCTCATGGTCCGGGGAATTTCTACGGGGGTGGTGTCATGTCGGAGGCGACCAGGAGGTTCTTCGAGACGCTCGAACGACACGGCCACGAACGCCTGCTGAAGAAGACGAACGGCACCATACGCTTCGACATCGAGCGCGACCACGAAGTCGACCACTGGTTCGTGGAGATCCGCGGCGGCATTGTCAAGGTGTCACAGCAGAACCGCGCAGCCGACACCGCCATCCGCTCCGACGACTCCTTCTTTGAGCGGATGGCGCGCGGCGAGGCCAAACCGCTCCCGGCGTGGCTGAGAAACGACATCACGTTCGAAGGGCAGTTCCGGCTCATCCTCCTGCTGGAGCGGCTCTTCGCGCCGCCGCCCGGCGCGCGTCACCCGCGGGCTGTCGTCGGCGACCGGGGGAGGCGGGGATGAAGACCGATCTCGTCAGAATCCTGGACGGCAACATCTTCGTGTTGAGCGACGGCAGTGGCGACATAGTGGCGAAGCCCGGCGTCCCGGCCGGCTATTTCTCGTTCGACACCCGGTTCCTTTCGCTGTGGCGGCTGACCATCAACGGCGAACGGGTGAGCACGCTGGCGATGGACGACCCGTCATACTTCGAGGTGCGGTTCTTCCTCGTGCCGGGGGCTCCGACGCACTACGTGGACGCCAAGGTCTCGGTGATCCGGGAACGGACGGTGGCCGGCAGCTTCGAGGAGCGGTTGACGGTACTCAACCATTCCGAGGAGTGGGCCGAGTTCACCGTCCGGGTGGACGCCGACGCTGACTTCAGCTCGCTGCACATGGTCGAACGTGAACACCCGCCGTGCGGCCGGCTCTACCAACGCGTCGAGAACGGACGCCTGCACCTCGGCTATGAGCGGGAGAAGTATCACCGCGAGACCCAGATCTCCACGACCGAGCCGGCGCAGGTCGACGAACAGGGGCTGACCTACCACATCCGGATCGAACCCCATGGGCAGTGGATCACCACGCTGCACGTCCGGGGGCTGGTGCTGCGCCCCGACGGTCAGGACATTCGAGAACGCCTCTCTCCCCGTTGCCGGCAACGCGACACGGCAGGGCTCCAGGACGACCTGCGGCAGTGGCTCGACAGGGCTCCGCAGCTGAGTTGCGACTGGAAGCCACTGGAGCGGACGTACCGGCGCGCCCTGGTCGACCTTGCCGCTCTGCGGTTCTCGCCGCTGACGCTACCGACCGAGCCGCTGCCCGCCGCGGGCCTGCCGTGGGACGCCACCCTCACCGGCCGCGACCCCATCCTCACTAGTTTGCAGGTCTTGCCGTTCACGCCGGATCTGGCCGTCAACACCCTGCGGATGCTCGGTCTCGACCAGGGCAGCGTGCTCGACGACTTCCGGGACGAGGAGCCGGGCAAGATCCTGCGCGAGTTCCGCTACGGCGAGATGGTCGCGTTCGAGGAACGCCCGCAGGGGCCGTACTTCGGTGCCGCCGACAGCACCCCGCTCTTCGTCATCCTGCTCGACGAGTACGAGCGGTGGACGGGGGACGCCGCGGTGGTGCGCGAATTCGAGGACGAGGCGCGCGCGGCGCTGCACTGGATCGACGAGTACGGCGACATCATGGGCGACGGTTACGTCTGGTACCAGCGCCGCAACGAGCGGACCGGGCTGGAGAACCAGTGCTGGAAGGAAACCACGAACTCGATTTCGTTCCGGGACGGGCGGTTGCCCGGTCTGCCCCGGGCGACCTGTGAGCTGCAGGGTTACGCCTACGACGCCAAGGTTCGTGGTGCGCGGTTGGCCCGTGAGTTCTGGCACGACCCCGCGTACGCCGACCGTCTGGAAAGAGAAGCGGCCGAGCTCAAGGAACGCTTCAACCGCGACTTCTGGATCTCCGACGGGGAGTACTACGCGCTTGCCCTCGACGGCGACGGCCGTCAGGTCGACGCGCTGTCCTCGAACATCGGCCACCTGTTGTGGAGCGGCATCGTCGAGGAGTCCCGGGCACCGAAGATCGCCGAACACCTGCTCGGCCCCCGCCTGTTCTCCGGGTGGGGCGTACGCACTCTCGCGCAGGCGGAGGGACGCTACAACCCACTCGGCTACCACGTCGGCACCGTCTGGCCGTTCGACAACTCGTTCATCGCCTGGGGGCTGCGCCGCTACGGATTCCACCAGGAAGCCGGACGCATCGCCGAGGGGATCATCGACGCGTCCCGGTATTTCCAGGGGCGCCTTCCGGAGGCATTCGGCGGCTACGACCGCGAGTTGACCCGGCACCCCGTCCAGTATCCCGCGGCGAACAGCCCACAGGCCCTGGCCACCGGGGCTTCCCTGCTGCTGGTGCGCACGCTGCTCGGCCTTGAGCCGTACGGCGATGATCTGGTGGTCGCGCCGGCACTGCCCGAACGGTTCGGTCGGATCGAACTGCTCGACATTCCCGGACGGTGGGGCCGCGTCGACGCCATCGGCAGCGTGAGATCCCCGGAGGCGAACGCGGTCGGCAGCTGAGCCAGGCGACGTCGCGCACCGGGTCCAGCGGCGGCACGGCGACGTCCTCCCGCCGGTCGACGTATCGCTAACAAGGCACCGCGACCCGTTGTTTTTCGGGTCAGACCGCCGGGAGAACGTCGGCGATCATGATGCCTGGAGTTGTTTTTTCGCTGGAAGCTACGGGCGGGCCGACCAGCAGCGACGAAACCGGCGCTGAACTCGGCCGCGGAAGGGCAGGCGCGACGGCGCCGGCCCGCACTGTCCCGCGCGGCCGGCGACGTCGACGGCGTCAGACGGTCGCCGCGGAGCTGCTGACGAACCGCCAGGTGCCCGATCCGACGGTGTGCACGAGGTAGCCGGGCTCCATCCGCCGGGCGGTCACCAGCCCGGCGGGCGACGCCTCGACGTCCTCGGCCCGCGCTGCGGGCACGTGCACCTCGGCGGTGGCGCCCACCGGCACCTGCACGGTCAGCTCGAACTCGCCGTCCTGAAGCCGCCAGGCCGACGACGCCCGGCCGCGCACCGTGCCCACCGCCGCCGACGCGGCGGACACCTCGGCGCGAGCGTCCGGCCGCACCACGATGCTCCCCCAGCCGTCGGCGACCGGGCGCAGGCCGGCCACGTGCTCGTAGAGCCACTGCACGACGGTGCCGTGGAAGTAGTGCTGGCGCGAGCGCGTCGACGTCGGCCACATCTCCCACATGGTGTCGGCGTCGTTCTCCACCCAGTAGCCCCAGCTCGGATAGGTTCGCTGCCTCGCCACCCTGGCCGCCACGTCGGCGTGGCCGTGCGCGGTCAGCACCGGCAGCAGGACGCTGGTGCCGAGGCAGCCGGTGTTGAGGTGCCAGCCCCGCTCGCGGATGTCGGCCACCAGGTTGTCCACCACCGCACCGACGAGGTCGTCGGGCACCAGGCCGAACGCCAACGGCACCGCGTTGGACGTCTGCCGGTAGCCGGGGTCACGATCGGTGCGGTACAGCCCGCGCGAGCGGTCCAGGAACGTCTCGTTGAGCCGGTCCCGCAACCCCGCGGCAGCGGTACGGAACCGGGCGGCCTGCGTGCCCTGGCCGGTCAGCTCGCCGACCTCGGCGGTGGCCACCAACGCCCGGTGCAGATACGCGGTGGCGGTGAGCCGGGTGTCCTCGGGCGGGTTGCCGCCGGTCCCCGGCGACAGGTAATCCCCGAGCGCGGTCACGGCCAGCCCGTCACGCAGCCGACCCAGCTCCCACTCCAGATAGTCGACCACTGGCTGCCAGTGCTGCCGCAGCAGCCGGTCGTCGCCGTACCAACGGTGCATCTCGCGCAGCAGGAACGGGTAGACGGTCGTCCACTCCGGCGCCGGCGCGAGGTCCTGGTAGCCCCAGCCTCCGCTGGGCACGATCACCGGCACCTGGCCTGACGAGACCTGGCTGTCGCGCAGGTCGCCGAGCCACTTGGTGAAGAACCGGGACAGGTCGAGCAGGCCGGCCATGGTGGGCGCGGCCACCTGCGCGTCGCCGGTCCAACCGTTCTTCTCGTACATCGGGGTGTCGGTGGGGATGCCGTGCAGGTTGTTCCGCACCGTCCGGCGCATCATCTGCTCGAACTGCTCGAACAGCGGTTCGCTGCACCGGAATTCGCCCACGTCGCGGACATCGGAGTGCACCACCCGCATGGTCACGGTCTCCGTGCTGGCCACGCCGGGCAGCCCGTCGAGCTGGACGTACCGGAAGCCCTTGTACGAGAAGCGTGGCTCCCACACCTGTTCGCCGTCGCCCCGGGCGATGAACTCGTCCTGCTGGAACCGGCCGCCCTGCACGTGCCCGGTGGACGCCTCGACGGTGCCGTCAGCGCGCAGCTTCTCGCCGTACAGGAGGCGAATGGTGGTGCCGGCCGGGGCGTTGACGCGCAGCTGGACCCAGCCGGCGGTGGTCCGAGCGAAGTCGGCCACCCAGACGCCACCGCGCGGCGAGGTGAGCCGGGCCGGGGCGACGGACTCGACCACCCGGATGGGCTCGTGCTCCTGGGCGCGCAGCGTGCCGGCCGGGGCGGCCAGGACGCTCGCCCGGGCCCAGCCTGAGTCGTCGAACCCGGGCGTCGACCAGCCCGCCGGCTCCCGCCGAGCGTCGTAGGTCTCCCCCGCGTACAGCGAGTTGGACAGGGTGGGGCCGGAGGTGATCCGCCAGGCGTCGTCGCTGACGATCTCGGTACGCGACCCGTCCGGGTGCTCCACGACGAGGCGGGCGAGCAGCCGGGGCTCGCCGTGCCAGGGCACCTGGTGCCAGCGCCACACGTTGCGGGTGGTCATGCCGTAGAAGCCGCGCCCCAGCTCGGCCCCGAGGACGTTCTGCCCCTCGGCGAGCAGATCGGTGACGTCGTGCGTCACGTACAGGACGGTGTCGTCGTAGTCGGTGAACCCCGGGTCCAGCACCGCAGTGCCGACCCGCTTACCGTTGAGGTGCAGCACCTGGTAGGCGAGCCCGCTGGCGTACAGCCGGGCGCCGGCCACCGGTTTGGTCAGCCGGAACGCGCGGCGCAGCAGCGGAGCAGGCCACTCCTGCACCGGTGGTTCGATGCCGCTGCCCCACGGTCCCTGCCCGTACGGGGCGAGCACCACCACCGGCGACCACGCGGAGTCGTCGTGCCCCGGCTGCTCCCAACCCGACTGGGCGGTGCCGGTGGTCCGCCAGCCGGCGTCGGTGACCAGTACCAGCTCCCGGCTGTCCCCGGTGCGCACGACGAGCTTCGCGATGAGGCCGCCGGGATTGACCGATGCGCCACCGCGGTTGGTGGCGATCGCGGCCAGCACCAAGTCGCCGTCGACGGCCTGCCGGGCCACGTCGGTGACGTCCGCGACCCGGGCGGTACGCCAGCCGTCGGCCTGCTGGGGTGCCGACAGGGTGAGCTGCCCGGCGAGGTAGGCGGTGAAGTCGTCGTCGGCGCTCATGATCAGCCGGGCGGAGGTCACGTCGAGCCCGGCAGGCAGGGTCAGCCGACCGCGGAACCAGCGCGGGCCGATCGGCGCGTTGTTCACCGTCGCCCCCGGACCCCACACCCACGACGCGCCGGCCAGGTCGAGGTCCTGCGGCTGGGGCACGGTGACGTTGCCACCCCACGGTCCCTGCCCGTACGGGGCCAGCACGGCCACATTCGCCCAGCCGGTGTCGTCGTGCCCGGCCTCCTGCCAGCCGGGGTGATCGGTGTCGGTGCTGCGCCAGCTGCCGTCGGTGACCAGCAGGAGCCGCTCGCCGGTGGTGGTCGTCACCACCAGCTTGGCCAGCAGGCCGGCCGGGTTGACCGAGGGGCCGGGCCGGTTGGTGGCCGCTGCGGCCAGGGTGAGGGTGCCACCGACGGCGGCACGGGCGAGTTCGGTGACGTCGGCCAGCTCGGCGCTCTTCCAGCCGTCGGTCTGCTGCGGGGCGTTCAGCACCTGCCGCCCCTCTAGGTAGGCGGTGTAGTCGTCGTCGGCGGTGACGACGAGGTGCGCGGCCGCGATCTCGACGCCTTCGGCAATCGCGAGCCGGCCCCGGAACCAGCGCGTGCCGGTTGGCGCGTTGCCGGCGGTGGCTCCCGGAGACCAGATCCAGGAGGCGCCAGCGAAGTCCAGCGGAGCCTGCCGAACCTCCGGCTGCGCGCCGACCCAGCGGGCCGCGCCGAAGCCCTCGTCGAGCAGGCCGGTCTCGAACCAGGTCGGCGTGCTCCACCCGGTCTTCCGGCCCGCGCCGTCCCACAGCCGCACCGACCAGTGGTAGCGGGTACGCGGGGCCAGGCGCGGGCCGGCATACGGCACGCCGACGGATCGCGCCGAAGCCACCCGGCCGGAGTCCCAGACGTCGGCCGCCTCCGGGGTGAGCCGGTCCGGGCTGCTGGCCACCAGCACCCGGTACGCGCTTTGCGTGGCGCCGTGTCCGCGGGCGGTACCGGTCCAGGAGAAGCGGGGCTCGGCGACGTCGGTGCCGAGGAGCTGGTCGGCGTACTCGGTGCGCAGGCGGCCGACCGCGAGCGGACCGGCGCCGGTTTCGGGGGCCGGGGCGGCGGCCGCCGCGGCCGGGGCGGCGGAGGTCGCGCCTAGCGCGGCCGCTCCCGCGCCGGCGACGCCCCAGCCGAGCAGAGACCGGCGGCTGACTTCCGTCCCTTGTGGCGGGGCAGGCGGTGGTGTCTGCGTCATGGGCGGGCTCCTCGATGCGGTGGTGTGGGAGGTCAGGCCGGCAGAGGCGCGGACCAGACGTCGGCGATGGACGGGTCGTAGCCCTCCCCGGTGTCGCGGAAGCGCACCCGCACCACGCCGTCGCGGGTCGCGTCCGGCAGGTCGACGACGAACTGGTAGCTGACCGTGCCGGCGCCTGCCTCGGTGCGCCGCCAGGACCGGACGTGGGCCACCACCCCGTCGACGACGACCTCGTAGTCCTTCACCTGCGCCTGGTCGTACGTTTCGACGGCACGCAGCACGAACGGTTCGCCGGGCGCGACGGCCAGGTCGAACTCGAACCAGCCGCCGGGATGGCTGACGTTGGTGTAGCGGCGGGTCAGCCCGGCCTCGGTGTTGGTGCCCGAGTGGGTCGAGGCGGCGAGGTGGTGTGCCTGCTCGGAGGCCGGTTCACCAATGTCGACGTGGTCGTATGCGCCCGGCGGCGGGTTGGTGAACCGGACCGGGACCGCGAGCGTGCGACGTTCGGCTTCCGTGTCGCCGGTGGCGAGGGTGACCTGCGCCGGCCCTTCGGTCACCGTGACGGGCGCGGTGAGGACGGTCGACACGGTGGTCTCCGCGCCGGGGGCAAGGTCGTACCCGGCGGTCGCCGGGACCGCGGGCCAGCCGTCCGGCGCGGTGGGGGTGAGCCGTCCGGTGACGCGGACGGTGGCCCGGTTGCGCAGCACGGCGGTGACGGTCGTCGCGGCGCCGGGTGCCACGGCGGTCGGGGTCGCGGAGGCCGACACGACGACGACCGCCGGCGCGGTGGTGATCGTGCCCGCGACGGGCAGGGTCGAGGTGCCGCCCTGGTGGCGGTAGCTGGCGGACCCGTCGACGGGCTGGGCCGCTGGCGGCTGCCCGGCGGGGATCCGCAGGTCGTAGCGGTGGCTCACCGTGGTGCCGGGGGCGACGGTGGTGCCCTGGTCGCCGACGGGTGTCATCGTCCAGCCGTCGGGTGCGCGCAGGGTGGAGGTCACCCCGGTCAGCGGTGTGGTGCCGCCGTTGGTGACGACGACGGTGGCGGGTACGACGTCGCCGGGCAGCCGCTCGCCGACCGGCAGGTTGAGCTTGACCACTGCGCCGACCAGGGTCGAGGACGCCGCGGAGAGCCGCTGGTCGACCCGGGCGAGCAGGGTGGTGAACCGTTCGGCGCTGGCGGCGGTGACCCGGGACGCGGTGACCTGGGTACGCAGCCAGCGGTCCAGATTGGCGGCGGTGGCCAGGGCCCGGTGCACGTCGGTGGCGGCGTTGCCGCCGTCGCCGGCCAGGTGCGCCGTCCGCGCCGCGCTGGTCTCGTCGGCGAGTTTCCGGAGCTGGGCACGCAGGTGCTCGACCACCGGTCGGCCGAGGTCGTCCGCGAGCTCGCCGGTCAGCGCCGTCAGCGTCCGCACCGCGTCGGCGGCGTCGCCGAGGTCGCCCAGCACCCGGTCGACGGCGAAGGAGTAGAAGCCGGATCCGATCTCGTAGACGGCGACCGTGCCGTCCATCCGGACGAACCGCACGCCGTCGGCTTCGTCCGCCGGTCGGCCGCCCTCGGTGACCGCGTGCCGGCCGGGCGTCGGGATGCGCAGGGTCGCGGTGGTGTTTCCCGGGACGGTGAGGCGCAACCGCAGGTCGCCGTGGGCGTCGAGGTTCCAGTCGCTGCCGATGACCCCCTGCGCCGAGCGGTACGACGCCCGGGCTGAGGTGAGGCCGCCGCCCGGCTTCGGCGCGAAGGTGAGGTGGGTGTAGCCGGGGTTGCCGGAGTCGGGTTGGATGCCGGCGACGGTCCGGTACATCCAGTCCCCCACCGCCCCGTAGGCGTAGTGGTTGAACGAGTTCATCGACACGTCGCCGAAGCTGCCGTCCGGCATGATCGAGTTCCAGCGTTCCCAGACCGTGGTGGCGCCCTTGCCGATCTCGTAGCCCCAGGACGGGTAGGTGTCGTTGAGCAGCAGCCGGTAGGCGACGTCCAGGTGTCCGGTGTCGCTCAGCGCGGGCAGCAGGCCCGGGGTGCCGAGGAAGCCGGTGGACAGGTGCCAGTCGTGCCGGCGTACGTTGGCGACGAGCCGGTCGCCGGCCTTGGCGCGCAGTGGCTCGGGCAGCAGGTTCATGCCGATGGCCAGCACGTACCCGGTCTGGCTGTCGCCCTGGACGGTGCCGTCGGCCGCGACGTACGTGTCGACGAAGGCTCGGGCGATGTCCCTGGCCAGCGCCGCGTAGCGGGCCGCGTCGGCGTCCTTGCCGATGGCGGCGGCCATCTCGCCCAGCAGCCGGAGGCTGTGCGCGTAGTAGGCGGTGCCGATGACGCCGGCGGGCGTCGGGTCGTCGAGGTTGAGCCAGTCGAGGTACGGGCCGGCGTTGGTGCGCCGGTTGCCCGAGCTGGTGCTCTGCAGCCAGGACGCGTACCGCACCATCGACGCGTAGTGTTCCTCGATGACCCGGGTGTCCCCGTAGCGCTGCCAGAGTGTGTACGGGACGGTGATGCCGCCGTCGGCCCATCCGGTCGCGCCGTCGCCGCAGCAGGCGCGCGGCGCGACGTCCGGGTATGCCCCGTTTGCCGACTGCGCGTCTCGCAGGTCCTGCAGCCACTTGGTCAGGAACGTCAGGCTGTCCATGTTGAACGTCGCGGTCTCGGCGAAGACGTTGATGTCGCCGGTCCAGCCGAGCCGCTCGTCGCGGGCGGGGGTGTCGGTGGGGATGGACAGGAAGTTGCCGCGCTGGCCCCAGGTGATGTTGCTGTGCAACTGGTTGACCATCGCGTTGGAGGTCTCGAACTCGCTGGTGAGTTGCCCATCGGTGTGCATGACCAGGCCGGTGATGGTGGACTGGTCGGGGGTGCCCGGGAAGCCGGTCAGCTCGACGTAGCGGAAGCCGTGGAAGGTGAAGGTCGGCTCGTAGACCTCGTCTCCGCCGCCGCGGAGGGTGTAGTGATCGGTGGCCTTGGCCGAGCGGAGGTTCGCGGTGTAGGCGGTGCCGTCGGGGTTGAGCACCTCGGCGTGTCGGATGCGTACCGTGGTGCCGGCCGGCCCATCGGCCTTCAGCCGCACCTTGCCCACCATGTTCTGGCCGAGATCGAAGATCCAGGTGCCGGGGGTGGGCTGGGTCAGTGCCCGGGTCGGCATCTCCTGCACCACCCGCACGGGCGGGTCGACCTGGGCGACGATCGGACCGGCGCCTGCCGGGTCGTCGACGGTGGCGGGTGACCAGCCGGAGTCGTCGTAGCCGGGTGCGTCCCAGTTGGCCGGCAGCCGCCGCGCGTCGTAGGTCTCGCCGTGAATCAGGTCGCTCTGCAGGAAGGGACCGGGCGTGGCGCGCCACGAGCCGTCGGTGCGGATGGTCTCGGTGCGCCCGTCGGTGTAGTCGATGATCAGCTGCGCGCTCAGGTGCGGCCGGGACCCGTAGTGGTTGCTGCCGAAGGAGGCAATGGTGCCGGAGTACCAGCCGTCGCCGAGCATCGCCCCGACGGCGTTGTCGCCCGGGCGCAACTGGCGGGTCACGTCGTACGCCTGGTACTGCACCCGCTTGCGGTAGTCGGTCCAGCCGGGCGCCAACTCGTGGTCGCCGACCCGCTGGCCGTTGAGCGACAACTCGTAGACGCCGAGCGCGGTGGCGTAGATCCGGGCGCGTGCGACCTCCCCGTCAACGCGGAAGCCCCGGCGCAGCAACGGTTTGGCGTCCAGCGCGGTGAGCATGGCCTCGGTGTTGCCGGTGACCCGTAGGCCACCCGCCGTGGGGGTGCCGCCGCCGAACGGGTTCTCGCCGTCGGTCAGCGGGGCGGTGAAGAGGGAGTCGCCGCCGCGGGTCACGGAGAATTCGGAGAAGACTCCGGTCTCCGTTCCGCTGGTGCGCAGGCCGACCGAGCCGCCGGCCAGGGCGGCGTTGCGGGTGACGTCGACCTGGGTGCCGTCGACCCAGGTGGTGAGGGTGTCACCGGCGGCGGTGATGCGCAGGGTGTGTGGGGCCGTCAGCTTGTCGGCCGGCACGACCGCGCTGAGCGGCACCTCCTTGAGCAGACTCCAGGCGCCGTCGAGGCGTACGTGCGGGCGCAGTTTCGCGGTTCCGCCGGTGATGGAGAACTGCCACATGTAGGCGTTGGCCGTACCGTGGGCGCGCAGGAAGATCCCGGCCGACTCCCGTTCCACGCGCACGGTGGTCTGCACCGTGTAGTTGGTCCAGGTCTCGGTGGGCGGAGGCAGCCCGATCCAGTCGCCCTGCCAGTCGTCGGCGTTCCGCACGCCGGTCTCCCAGGCGGCGGGGGCGCTCCACCCGGAGGTACGGCCCGCGGTGTCCCACACCCGGACCTGCCAGGCGTAGCGGGTGCGCGGTTGCAGCGCCGGGCCGGCGTAGGGAACGAGGGTGCTCTGCCGCGTCCTGACGCGGCCGCTGTCCCAGATGTCGGCGTCGTCGAGGTTGGCCGGGCTGGTGGCGACCCGTACCTGGTAGGACTCCTGGATCACGCCCCGGTCGGCGGACTCTATCCGCCAGCCGAGGCGGGGCCGCGCCAGGTCCAGTCCGATCGGATCGGTCGCCCGTTCGGTGGTCAGCCCGACCGCCGCGAGCTGTGCGGCCTCCAGCTCGGCGGCGGCCGCCGGGCCCGCCGTCACCGCCGTCGGCGTCAGCCCGAGGATCAGCGCGAGAGCCGTGGCGAGCACGGGTCGGCGCCGCGCAGTGAGCTTCATGGTTCTCACCCTTCTGTGCGGCGGTCCGCACCGATGTCGTGGGCGGCGTCCGGCCGGTGGGTGGCCGGAACCAGGATCAGCGGGGTTGGGCGGCGGTGTCGGCGACCGGGTGGAAGCTGGACCGCCCAGAGTCCCCCTCGAACACGGCGGGGCCGTCCTCGATTCCGAGGAGGTGGTCTTGCTGGGGCCGGCCGCCCGGTAGGAGGTGGCGTCGGTGACCGGCAGGGCGACCATGGCGATGACGTTGACCAGCATGTCGAGGTCGACCTGCAGGCGAGCGCTGGTGTGCCCCCAGTCGAGGCGGACCGGGCCGCGCTGGGTGGGCACGGTGCCGGCCGCGTGGTCGAGCCCGGCGGCGGGCGGTGCTACGTCGATCACGGCGGCTCAGGTCGTCGACCGTCAGCGCGGCCGGCGCTTCCGGGGCGTGTCCTGGCTGGGGCAGCGCCGGTGGGGCGCCGGCGAGGACTGTGGCGGCGACGGTCGCAGGCGCCACGATCACCGAAGATCGACCTTCGGCAGGCGGCTGGGATCCGGGAGTGTGAGGTGCCACGCCTGCCTCCGCGCCGTGATGAATCGTTTCAGTCAGGCTACGTGCTGATGTTCCTTGTGTGAAGACGTCCTTCGTGGCCGGACCCGGCCACAAAGCCGATCGACCGATCGGCGTCCGGAGCCGCGGATCGCACGACATCGCGAGGTTGAGTCGCGGCGGCTGTGGCCCGGCCCGTCGTCGGGGCCGCGTCCGCCGAACAACAGGGGCAGGAAGTCATACCGGGGCCGGGCGACCGAGGGTCCCCCGGCTGGGCACGTTCAAAAAGACCTGCCGATATCTGTAGGAGTCATTACTTACAGCCGGATAAGCCCGGCAAGGCATCTTCCGGCGGTGGTGACTGACAGTGATTCACGGGTTACGCGAATTTGATCTTCGTGTTTGACTGTGGCCGGTGCCCTCGCCGCTGGTAGGGGGATCCTGGTCACCGTCCTGCTGGCCGGTCTGCGTCATCCTCCAGGCCTGCCGCCGCTGGTCATCACCCGTACGGCCCTGCGCATGCTGCTCGGCACCGTCGATCTGCCAGGGGCTGACCTGCCTGGCCTTCACGTGGCAGCCACCGTCGACGACGCGCTCGCCGTATTGGACACCTCCGTTCGCCACCCGGCGCCACCTGCGCCAGAGCACCAGCGGCAGCGCCATGACGACCAACCACTCGGTGTCCTCACACCACCAGTACTGATCATCGAACCTTCGCTTGCCGTCGGCTTCTCGGACGAGCTCACGGCGGCCTTCACCGCTGGGAGGGTCGTTGTTCTCGGCGTCTGGTCGGGGGGTGTCACCTGGCGGGTCGACGCGGCGGGCCACACTCACGATCCCCACCGGCCCTCGACGGCAGGGCCCCGGCTGTGCGTACTCGACCTGTTCGCGGCCACCGACCTGCTCGGCGTAATCGGTCACGCATACCCGCCCCCATCCACCAGGCACGCACGGTCAGTGGAGGTGTCTATCGCGCCTGCGCGGCCTCGGATACCGCGCCAGCCGCGCGACTCGGAGAGCACCGTGTGGACGGCGGGGCGGCGGATCGGCCTTCACGTCCTCGGTCAACCCACGCTTCTAGTCGACGGCGAGCCGGTGGTCATCCGACGCAGCGCCGCTGTGCAGGCACTTGTGCTTCTCGCTGTTCACCGTCACGGGGCGACCAGCCGGCAACTGGTCGACGCCATCTGGCCGGGCCTGCCTGCCCACACCCTCACCGGACGCTCTACACCACCCTTAGCGACCTGCGCCGCACGGTGCGCGCCGCGTCTGGGTTGAGCGTCATCGACCACGTCGGGGACCGCTACCGCCTCCACCCGGGGCATGTCGACGTCGACCTGTGGCGACTTGAGGACACAGTTCAGCGCGCTGGCACCGCCGTCACCAACCAATCCAGCGCCTGGCAGGAGGTCATCGACACCTACACCGGCGATCTCGCTTGCGGGCACACGTGGCCGTGGATCGATCCGCCCCCTCGTCGAGATCACCGGCCGTCTCCGCACCGCAAGCGGAGCCCACCTCACGGACGCCCCGGTGCCGGACGCCGCTGGGTGCCCACGACCCGACGATTCCCGCCGTGGCGTCCCCAGCAACGCCGCAGCCGTGCCATGGTTCGCGCATCTTCCTGCCGGGCGCTCCTCCCCCGCCACCGTTGCGGAGCTCGCTGCGGAACCTAAGCCGGTGCTGTCGCCTGCGGCCTCGCCGGCACGCACTTCCGCCGTGCCGTCGGCCTCCACGGTGGTGCAGAACGCGCAGGCCTGCGGCAGCATACGGGCGGATAGCGGCGCGCGAGCAGTACCGACGCTCGCTGACCCGGGCACCGTTGCCGAACCTGGTGACTGTTCCGAGGGCGGCCAAGGCGGCGCGCGCCGCCGTAGCGGTACCAAGCCGACCATCGGCGGCCGGCACCCTGCCGCACCGCCCGCAACCGGTCCTGCCGGCCACTCATCCACATCCCAACCTGACGGCGACTCCGCGGAGGGCAAGCAGCCGCAGGTTGGTGTCGGCGATAACGAGGAAGCGGTGCCATCGAACACCGCCGACGCGGTGGCGTACTGGCATCGCCGTCACCCAGATCTACATCCGGCGCAGATCGCCACGCGGATTGGCAGGTCCGAACGCACGGTCCGCCGCCACTGGCCGCCGCCTGCTGGTGCTGCCTCCCGTAGCGAGGGTAAACCCGACGAGTCCCCCATCGCTAACAGACGCGCGGTCGGCGGCAAATGAGTGTGTGCTCGGGGCATCGCACAGGTAGCTTGCCTCCTCGTGGAGAACCGTCTGGCGCACGCACCGTTGCTTTCTGCCAGGTGGCCGGTCTTTACCGCCGAACTCGCTGCGGTGCTCGCGGCCGAAGGTGAGAAACGGCTGGCGGAGCAGGTCGGGCGGCTGCGAGTCGTGCAGACGTGCGGTTGTGGGGACGACTTCTGCCAGAGCTTCCACACCGCGCCGAAGCCGGCTGGGGCCTACGGCGATGGCCACCGCAACGTTTGCCTTGACGCGCCATGGCCGGGCTACCTCATCCTCGACGTGGTCCACGACGAGATCAGGTACGTCGAAGTGCTGTACCGATCACCGCTGTGCTGACCGCTCCCGCCTCCGCAGTCGCGCGGCCGGCAGATCCGTACACGTGACCTTGGCCGTGCCGGTACCGCATGTGCAGGTTGAATGCAAAAGTGACCGCTCATGAGTTAACCCGCACGCTGTCGGCCAATGAACGACGTTGCGGTGTGGCATGTCGCCAACGTCAGGGCCCCGACGACGGTCGACGGAACGATCACCGGGGCCGTCTGGCTCACCCTGCACGGCATCGACTTTCCGGAGGCCGGGTGGACCGACCTCCCACTGTCCGTGCTGAGCTCAGCCGTGACCGCGTACGAAACCATCTGCGGCGGAGAACCAGAGGCGTTCTCGTACGTCTTCGACGGACCGTACTTCCTGTACTACCGTCGGACCGGCGCCCGGGAGCCGACCGTGTACATCGAGGCCAATTGTGATCGCGACGAGGACGTGGTGGTCTCCATCTCGACCGGCGAAGCACCTCTGGAGGAGCTCCGCGGCACTCTGCTGAAAGCCATAGAGGCCCTCTACGCCGAGATCAAGGCTGAGCCGTACGCCGACGGTTCCGTGCGTGTCGCCGCCGAACTCATCGCGACACTGTCCAGAGCAGGTCCGGTTGGCTCAGCAGAAACTTAGGAACCAAGGTCTGGTCGGCGCTGACGGACACGCGCTTACCGGCATGACCTAGCCGTCCCTCTGGCCGGCTATCGATAACGCTATGAAACGCCCGATCGGCGGCATGACAGGACAGAGTCGGACGTCGAGGCCGTGCACGCGAACATGGAGGCGGCGTTGTTACGCCGGGCGCCAGCTGGCGCGGTAGCCAGGGCCGTTGGTGTGGTATCGCGGTCGCGGCGGCGGGTCCCAGCGCCACTCGACCTTCATCCGACGGGCGTCCGCCGGC
This sequence comes from Micromonospora sp. NPDC023633, assembly GCF_040640035.1. NCBI lineage: Bacteria > Bacillati > Actinomycetota > Actinomycetes > Micromonosporales > Micromonosporaceae > Micromonospora > Micromonospora sp. NPDC023633. The sequence continues at coordinate 52,833 of NZ_JBFABB010000039.1, forward strand.
AACATGCGGTGTGGCTGGAGCAGCCTGGTCAGTTCGTCGTAGCGGATGTTCACACCGCCGTGGCCAGGGTGGCTGTCTGGCGTGGCGGTGCCAGCCTCGTAGCGCCCGTTCCACTCGACGAAGATGGCCCACTGTTCACGTTCCCAGGCCAGCGCGGTTTGGCCGGCTGGCCAGACGAAGTGCTCGTCGTCGAGATTGCCGGGGCGTGCGTAGTCGTTAAGCGCCCGGAAGTAGTGCGGCACTCCGCCGATGTCAGCCAGGCCGCCTCGCGGCCCGTCGTACCAATCCAGCTCGACGTAGACGGGTTCGAACCCTCCGTCCTTCGAGGCATCGTCGCGGGAGTCGACCACTGAATAAGTCTAGCCAGTCTCGGCCCGATGAATCTGCAGCGCGCAGGCGGCCACTACGCTCCTCGAGAGCGCGCGTCCGCTCGTTGTCGGCGGCATGACAGTGCGTTCCGTTGTGGTCTGCGCGGCCGATGGGGCTTGCGTCTCGAGCCGGTGGTGCCGAGGTTGGGCGAGTTCCTACGTCGGTGTGGTGGGTCTTGGGGCGACGGTGGGGATCGATGGAAGTCGGCGCAGTGCCCGGATGGCTAGTACGGCGAGCGGTACGCCTACCGCTAGGACGGCGACAACCTCCACGGAAGCGATCGTGGCGAGTGTTGTGCGCTGTGCCTGGTCGCTGTAGTCGGGCAGGGTTGCGGTTCGCTGGGCGAGCGTGGTTACGGCGAGCAGGGTTAGCGCCAGTGACCATGGCAGTGTGCGAGACGGACGACGGGATACTCGAACGGTCAGGTGGATCACCATGGCGGAAGTGACCGCCGCGCAGGACAAGCCCGGCCAGTCCAGGAGCCTCAGCGCCGGTGTGGTCGCCTGAATGGTGAACAGCGGCACGGGGACGAGGAGGATGCCGATCGGCAGCGCGAGGAGCCAAGGGCGGCGCGGCACCGGTGGGGCGCCGTGGTGGAAGGCCGCCATGGCGAGTAGCAGGAAGACGTCGATGAGCAGCATCGCCCAGGGCGACACGGACAGCGGTACGTCACCGGTGGCTTGTTCCACGGCGGTGGTGATGGCCGGAGGCACAATGGCGAGCAGGGCGACCGCTTGGGCCACGCGCCGGTGTCCGAGGACAAGCGCGATGTAGGCCGGTAACCAGGCGTAGCCGGCGAGATTCCACGCGGTGTGCCAGATGTTCGACGGCGGGCTGAGTGGCCATTCCAGTGCAGGAGCCGGCAACCAGGCGATCTTCCCGGATAGCCACAGTGTGACGGCGATGCTGGCGGTGACCATGACGGCGTGGGCCAGCATCGCCATCAGGGTCGCCAGTCGCACGGCTTGCCCCCAGGCGAACGAGCGGGGTGGCGCGTCAGCCCCGCCGAGACGCAAACGAACGGCGAGGGACACGATGCTGGCGACCTCGGACAGGCTCGGCCGGCCGTAGTCCGTGACATACGCGGTGGTCTCGGAGTCGCCGGTGTCCATGCTGTCCAGGAAGGCGGCGACCATGTCGTCTTCCCATTCCTGCCGGTAGTCGGCGGGCAGCAGCCGAAGAACGAACCGGTAGCGCTCCTCCAGCCGGCTCACGACGGCGTCCCCGTGATCGGGTTCCGCCGCTCGCGCAACCGGGTCGAGGCGAGGCGTGCGTTGGCGGCCAGCCGTTGAGCCTCTGCGTCGAGGGCATGGCGACCCCGCTCGGTCAACCGGTAGTACCGGCGTAACCGTCCTTGCCATGCCTCCTCGCGGTCCAGTTCGACCAGGCCATCACCGACGAGTCGGTCCAAGACCCCGTACAAGGAGCCGATCTTCAGCTGCACGCGGCCCCGCGACAGTTCCGCCACCTCCGCGACGATTCCGTAGCCGTGGCGCGGAGCGTCGAGCAGCGCGGTGAGGATGAAGAAGGCTGGTTCCGTCATCGCCCGAGAACTCATCCACCTAATATAGTGGAAGGCAAGATATGCTGTGTGCTCGGAAGCCGAGCTGGCGCCGGCGGGTTCACCGGGCCCCGGCACGCGCGGAGCACACGACAAGAAGGAGTGATCATGGGCGACGGTGACGCGGCGGACGCCGGAGACCTGGGCGGGCCGGATTTCGCTCCTGCGATACCGGCGGTGGAGAGCAGCGTCGTCGGCGCCCCGCCCACAAACGGGGCGGCCATCGTCCTGGGTCCCGGATACAGCGGTCAGGTCCTACTGCCCCGGACTCCGCAACGGGTTCGGCCGCTGCCACCAGTCGCAAGCAGTGACCTTGGCGGCGGAGCTGGAGAGGATTCACGGGCAGCGCCGACGATCATCCGTAACGGGGCCGGAAGCTAGCGAACGACCGCGTCGGCACGTCCGGACGTCGCAGACCGGTGCCGACGTCACCTTCGGTCACGAGCGCTTCGCGGGAGATGCGGACGTCGCGCCGCACTGTTGGAGGCGGGCAGCGGCTCGGCAGGATCGCGAGACCCGTTGGAAGACTTCAGTTCAGGGTTCAATCTGGGCGGTGCATGGCGTGCCATTCGCGCGCGAGCATCGCGTACTGGTAGCCGTCGACCCAGCCCAGCTCGGCATGCCACGAGTCCTCGATTCCGTGTTGCTCACGCCGCATCCCTGCCTTCTGGAGCACCCGCGCAGAGGCAGGATTGTCGGCGTTACAGCTTGCGGTGACACGCCGAAGTCCCAGGCGGTCGAACGCCGCCGCGAGAAGGCCGCGGGCGAGATCACTCGCCACGCCCTTCCCCGTGGAGCCGGGCTCGACGATGTATCCGATGACCCCTTCTGTACGCTTCGGCATCCCAGGCTGGCCCATGCCGTCTTCGACATTGAGGAAGCCCATCGCGACCACAGTCCCGTCGACCTCGGCAACGCAGGAGAAATCGGTATCACTGGTTGGCACAGCCAGCCATTCCTGGCGGAACGTCCCCGGGTCGACACTCGTGCGGAGCATGAACCGGTTGACTGCGGGATCGTTGCGGAAGGACAGCAGCCGCTCGATATCGCTCTCGCGTGCTTCCCGTAGATGGAGAAGACCGACGCGCATCGGCCAAGGGCTAGACACCATCCCGGCATCCTGTCAGTCGGTCGTGGGGAACGATAAGTGGGTTACCGCTCATCGGCAGTTTCGGGTGCTGGCCGGCTCGGGGTGCTGCCCGCCACTGAGCGCGACGACTCCAGGCTGGCTGCCGCGCACGGACGGCGGCAATAGCGGATGGGCGTTGTGCCCGTCTCACCCGGGTGACAGACGGTGGCCGAGACCATGGAAGCTCGCTTCATGGATTCGTTGCTCGCTGACCTCAACCACCCGGCGATCGAGGCGTTCC